>CAZGAU010000216.1:0-7636 GCA_964523725.1 uncultured Saprospiraceae bacterium | reverse complement strand
CCTATCACCTCATGCCCCTATCACCCCTTGAAACCATTAATCATTTAAACCATAGCCCTATGAACCCAACACCCTACTTCGTACACGAAACCGCCATCGTAGATGAAGGCGCTCAAATCGGTGACAACACCAAAATCTGGCATTTCTGTCATGTTATGCCTAAAGCCATTATTGGTAAGGATTGTAGTTTAGGACAAAACGTGTTTGTTGCCAACGGCGTCACCCTGGGCAATAATGTAAAAGTACAGAACAACGTCTCCATATACGAAGGCGTCAATTGCGAGGATGATACTTTCCTGGGACCCTCGATGGTGTTTACCAATGTGTACAACCCGCGCAGCGCGGTCAACCGCAAGAACGAATACATGAAAACCACCGTTGGCCGGGGCGCTTCGATCGGGGCCAATGCCACCATCGTATGCGGCAATGACATCGGACCATTTGCCTTTATCGGCGCGGGTTCTGTCGTGACTAAAGAAGTGCCGGCCTATGCCCTGATGGTCGGCAATCCCGCCCGCCAGATCGGCTGGATGAGCGAACACGGCGAGCGTTTGCATTTCAATGAGAAAGGTGAAGCGGTGTGCCCGGGAAGCGGGGAGGTGTATCGTTTGTCGGAGGATAGAGTGGAGAAGCTGAGGAGTTTAGAGGTTTAGGGGTTTAATCCCTGGTTAAGTTTGTAAACAAAATTTTGAGTTATACTTCAAATGCATCCACCTTTATACCAATACAGTTTCGAGAAACTTGAAGCCTGGCGAAAGTCGAAAGAACTGGTAAAAACGATCTATCAGGTTGCTCAAACACTACCCAACGAGGAGAAATTCGGGATGATCTCCCAAATGAAAAGAGCTGCAGTTTCTATTGCTTCGAATTTAGCCGAAGGTTCAGCCAGAAAAACCAACAAAGATCAAGCGCATTTTACCACTATTTCTTACGGAAGCTTGATGGAATTGTTGAATCTTTCCATAATAGCATTTGAATTGGAGTATATATCTGAAAAATTTTATCTTGACATAAGGGTGCAAATCCAGGAAATCTCAGCAATGTTGAACGCTTTGAGAATATCTCAGCTCAAATGAGTGAAATGTTACAGCAGTCTCAACACCTCAACTCCTAAACTCCTAAACTAAACATGAAAAACTTCGCCCTCATCGGCCTAGCCGGCTACATCGCGCCCCGCCACCTTCGGGCCATCAAGGATACCGGCAGCCAGTTGCTTGTGGCATTGGACAAAAGCGACAATGTCGGCGTGATCGACAGTTATTTTCCGGACGCTGACTTTTTTACCGAATTTGAGCGCTTCGACCGGCATGTCGAAAAATTGAAGCAATCCGGCGCCAATCTTGACTTTGTCACGGTTTGCTCGCCGAATTACCTGCACGATGCCCATATCCGCTTTGGCTTGCGCAACGGCGCGGATGTCATTTGCGAAAAGCCCCTGGTACTGAATCCCTGGAATGTGGAAGCTTTGAAAAAAACTTCCAAGGAAACCGGACAAAAAATATACACCATCCTGCAATTGCGCCTGCACCCGGCAATCATCGAGTTGAAAAAACGCATCGCCGCCGAGCCGGCAAATAAAATCCATGATATCGACCTGACCTATATCACCTCCCGGGGCAAATGGTATTACGCCAGTTGGAAAGGTGATCTCAATAAATCGGGCGGCATTGCCACCAATATCGGCATCCACTTTTTTGACATGCTCAGCTGGATTTTCGGGGAAGTGCAACAAAATATCGTACACGTGCAGACCCACGACCGCGCGGCGGGCTACCTGAAACTTCAAAAAGCCCGGGTACGCTGGTTTCTCAGCATCAACGCGGATACGCTCCCCGCAGAAGCGTTGAACAAAGGTGCGCGCACCTTCCGCTCGATTACGGTGGACGAAGAAGCGATTGAATTCAGCGAAGGATTTACCGACCTGCATACCCTTAGTTATCAGGAAATCCTGGCTGGAAAAGGCTTTGGCTTAGAAGAAGCAGCTCATTCGATCAAGATTGTGCACGATATTCGAGAAGCCAAGGCTATTGGTTTGAACGGCGATTATCATCCGTTTGCCGCATTGCCGCTGAGTCCGCATCCGTTTCAATCGACGTTTTCAAATATTACAAACCCAACACATTGAGTGATCTTTCAAAAACACCTGAGGTCAAACCTGCTGAAGCGGAACTACAATATCGCAAAGAATCGCACCTGCGTAGCGTCATCAAAGGTATTACCTGGCGCATCGTCGGTACCCTCGACACGATGATTTTATCTTATATCTTTACGGGGAGCATTAAAATTGCGGCAGCGATTGGCGGTACGGAAGTAATCACCAAAATCGGCTTGTACTACCTCCACGAAAGAGTCTGGCAAGTGCTGCCGCGCGGCACCGTGCGCAGCTGGTTTAAATCGCAAAAAACTTGAATTCGCACAGCGAACATATTTTCCCGGTTTTCAACCAGATACTCCAGCGCGAGGATCGCGAAAGGCTGCTCCAGCAACGCAGTAAAGTACTGTGGTTCACCGGTTTGTCTGGTTCAGGCAAAACCACGATTGCCAGGCAACTGGAAAAAAAATTGTTTGAGCATCGCTTTTTTGCGCAGGTACTCGATGGCGACAATATTCGCAGCGGTTTGAACCAAAATCTCGGCTTTAGCCTGGAAGACCGCATGGAGAATGTGCGCCGCATCGCGGAGGTGTCAAAATTATATTTGAACAGCGGTGTCATCGTCATCGCCAGTTTCATCAGCCCAACTGCGGAAATCCGGGAAATGGCAAAAAACATCATCGGCGCAGCGGATTTTATTGAAATTTTTGTCAATACACCGCTCGAAATTTGCGAAAGCCGGGATGTAAAAGGCTTGTATCAAAAAGCCCGGCGGGGAGAGATCAAGGAGTTTTCGGGGATCAATTCGCCCTACGAAGCCCCGGTAAATCCGCATATCGAGATCAAAACCACCGAAACGACAATCGACGACGCCGTTGATTTGATCTTTGAATCTCTACAACCCCTGATTACCTTTCAAAAAACTTTAGACCGTTAAACTGTCAAACCGATACACCGTTAACCGATACCCCGTCAAACCGATACCCCGTCAAACCGATACACCGTTAAACCAATACACCGTTAAACCGTGAACTACCACCTCAGTCATTTACGAGAACTCGAAGCCGAATCCATCTTTGTCATCCGCGAAGTGGCGGCGCAGTTTGAAAATCCGGTCATCCTGTTTTCCGGGGGGAAAGACTCGATTTTATTGACCCATCTGGCCAAAAAAGCCTTTTATCCGGCGCGGATTCCTTTCCCGATCATGCACGTGGACACCGGGCATAATTTCCCCGAAACCATCGAATACCGCGACTGGTGGGTGCGGCAACTGGGCGTAAAACTCGTGGTCGCCTCGGTGCAGGAAGCAATCGACAAAGGGCTGGTTCACGAAGAAAAGGGCTACAATGCGAGCCGCAACGCCTTGCAAACCGCGGTATTACTCGACGCCATTGAAAAACATAAATTCGACGCTGCCCTTGGCGGCGGTCGCCGGGATGAAGAAAAAGCCCGCGCCAAAGAACGATTTTTTTCGCACCGGGATGAATTCGGGCAATGGGATCCCAAAAATCAGCGTCCCGAGCTGTGGAATTTGTTCAACGGCAAAAAGCAGATGGGCGAGCATTTCCGGGTATTTCCGATCAGCAACTGGACCGAACTGGACGTCTGGCAATACCTGGCCGCAGAAAAGGTGACCCTGCCCAATTTGTATTTTTCGCACAAACGCATGTGTTTCCGGCGCGACGGTGTGGTGATGGCTATCTCTGATTTTATGCGATTGAAACCCGAAGAACAACCCGAAGAAATGATCGTGCGTTTTCGCACCATTGGCGATATGACTTGCACCGGAGCGGTAGAAAGCACGGCAGTAGCCATCGAAGACGTGATCACCGAAGTAGCAACCTCCCGCATCACCGAGCGCGGCGGCCGCTCCGATGACAAACGCTCCGAAACTTCTATGGAAGACCGGAAAAAACAGGGGTATTTCTAGGAAATCTCTGGCATCTGGTTTCCGGCATCTGGAATCTACTTTACTATGAGCAACATTTTAGAAAAATTCACCAAACAACGCCACGACGCAGATTTGCTGCGTTTTACCACCGCGGGCAGCGTGGACGACGGCAAAAGCACCCTGATCGGGCGTTTGTTGTACGATAGCAAAGCGATTTTTGAAGATCAGCTGGAAGCCGTGAAAACCGCCACCGAACGCCGGGGCGAAGAAGGCATCAATCTGGCGCTGCTGACCGACGGGCTGCGCTCCGAGCGCGAGCAGGGCATTACCATTGACGTGGCGTACCGCTATTTTGCCACGCCCAAACGCAAATTTATCATCGCCGATACCCCAGGGCATATTCAATATACCCGCAATATGGTCACCGGCGCTTCTACCGCCAACGTCGCGCTGATTCTCATAGATGCCCGCAACGGCGTGGTGGAACAAACCCGCCGGCACGCGATCATCGCTTCACTGCTGCAAATTCCGCACCTGGTGGTTTGCGTGAATAAAATGGACCTGGTGGATTACAGCGAATCGGCGTACGAAGCGATCAAGGACGAATTCTACCATTTTTGTTCCAAACTCGATGTCAAGGACGTTCATTTTATCCCCATCTCCGCGCTGAAGGGCGATAATGTAGTGGAGAAATCCAAAAAAATGGACTGGTACGGCGGTACGACTTTGATGTATTATCTTGAAAATGTGCACATTGGCAGCGACCACAACCTGATCGATTGCCGTTTCCCGGTACAATATGTCATCCGCCCCAACACCGATGAATTCCACGATTATCGCGGCTATGCCGGCCGCATTGCGGGAGGTATTTTCAAAAGAGGCGATACCGTGATGGTGATGCCTTCGGGTTTTACTTCAAAAATTGCGCAGATCAACACCTTCGAAGGCGAAGTGGAAGAAGCTTTTCCGCCGATGTCGGTCACGATTCTGCTGGAAGATGATCTCGACGTAAGTCGCGGCGATATGCTGGTGCGTGTGAACAACACCCCGGAAACCACACAGGATGTGGATGTCATGCTCTGCTGGTTCAATGACAAACCTTTGCTGCCATCCAAAAAATACCTGGTCATGCACACCTCCCGCGAGGCGCGTTGCATGATCAAGGAAATTCGCTATAAACTGGATATCAACACCTTGCATCGAAATCTGGAAAACCAGGATATCCGGATGAACGACATCGCGCGGGTCAGCATTCGCACCACCCAACCGCTATTTTGCGATCCGTACCGGCGCAACCGCATCACGGGCAGCGTGATCCTGGTCGATGAAAGCACATACGAGACCGTAGCAGCGGGAATGATTATTTGAAAAGTTGAGGAGTTGAGGAGGTGATAGGGTGATAGGGTGATGGGGTGATGGGGTGATGGGGTGATGGGGTGATGGGGTGATGGGGTGATGGGTTTAATGGAGGTTTGGGTATTTAAGGTTTGGGGTGTTGGGTATGTTCCCATTTCCCATCCCGACCTTTCTGGTGCGGGATTTCGTCCCAATTTGCGGGACTCAACTTCCCACTTCCCACTTCCCACTTTGAAGGTATTTTATTCAAAATGAAACCTTTAGGCAATACTTTCGTATTCAAAGCATAAAAGAGAAAACACGAACACTCCAAAACACTTGAACACACTCAAATGAAAAAGATTCTTGTAACCGGTACGGCCGGTTTTATCGGCTTTCACCTGGCCAACCGCCTGATTGAGCGGGGCGACGAGGTAGTCGGCGTTGACATCATCAACGACTATTACGACCCCAAACTCAAGTACGATCGCCTGGCTTATGCCGGCATCCGGCAGGAAAAAATTGATTACAATACCCTGGTTTGCAGCGACCAACACGCCAATTACCGTTTTTCCAGAATCGCGCTGGAGGATTACGAAGCGCTTGACCAGCTTTTTGCCACAGAAAAATTCGATGCGGTTTGCAACCTCGCGGCGCAAGCGGGCGTACGGTACAGCTTGGTCAATCCACGCGCTTACATCGACAGTAATATGATAGGATTTATTAATATTTTAGAGGCTTGCCGTCACCACAATGTGGGGCATCTGGCTTACGCGAGCAGCTCCAGCGTGTACGGTTTGAATGAGAATATGCCGTTTTCCACTTCCGATAATGTGGATCATCCCATTTCGCTGTACGCGGCCAGCAAGAAGAGCAACGAACTGATGGCGCATACCTACAGCCATTTGTTTGGTGTGCCAACTACGGGGCTGCGCTTCTTTACGGTGTATGGCCCCTGGGGTCGTCCGGATATGGCGCTGTTCCTGTTTACCAAAGCCATTTTGGAAAATGAACCGATCAAGGTATTCAACTACGGCAATATGGTCCGCGATTTTACTTATGTAGATGATATCGTGGAAGGCGTGATCCGCGTGATCGACAACCCGCCGCAGGGCAAGCCCGAATGGAGCGGCACGCATCCGGATCCGTCCACCTCCAAAGCGCCGTATAAAATATATAACATCGGCAATCAAAACCCGGTCAAACTGATGGATTTTATTGAAGCCATCGAACAAAACCTGGGCAAAATTGCCACCAAGGAAATGCTGCCCATCCAGCCGGGCGATGTAGCCGCCACCTCCGCCGATGTGAGCGATCTGGTGAAAAATCTGGGCTATAAACCGGAAACGACTGTTCAGTTTGGAATCGAGCGCTTTATTGAATGGTACCGGGAATATTATGGGGTGTGAGGGTGTAGCGGTGTGACGGTGTAGCGGTGTAGCGGTGTAGCGGTGTAGCGGTATAACGGTGTGACGGACTAAAAGAAATGATAGAAAATGGGTAATTTTCGGAAATTGGTGGTGTGGCAGAAAGCGAAGGAACTGGTAGTGGACATCTATAAATTAACCCATGAAAAGCCGTTTGCACAAGACTTTCGTTTCAGAGATCAAATTAGAAGTTCGGCAGTTTCCGTTGTAGCTAACATTGCCGAAGGAGATGAATTAGATACCAATAAACAAAGCATCCGGCATTTTTTTATAGCGAAAGGATCGACAGCAGAATTAATGACTTATATGATAATTGCTTCCGAAATCGGATATTTGCCCAAAGAAGAAGCAACAACATGGATAGATCGGTGCGAACATATTTCGAGCATGCTCAATCGCCTGATCCAGTCCGGAAAAAATAAGTGAAAAACCGTACCCGTTGAGCCGTTAAACCGACATATCGTACACCGAAACACCGAAACAACAAACGATGATCTCAATTTTCAAAAGAAAAAATATTAAACTCGTCAGCGATTTTGCGCATATCCAGGTCGATATCCATTCGCACCTGATACCGGGCATCGACGATGGGGCGGAGAACCTGGAGACCTCGCTGCAGCTGATCCGTCGATTGCAGGACCTGGGCTACAAGCGCCTCTTTACAACCCCGCACGTAATGTCGGATCTGTACCCCAATACCAAAGCGGATATCCTGGGCGGGCTGGCGAAGCTGCAAAGCGCGCTGCGGGAAGCCAATATCGATATGGAGATCGGCGCTGCCGCCGAATATTATATGGACGAGCATTTCGAAGCCATCATCAACAGCGAAGAAATCCTGGCGCTGCCGGGTGACCGCGTGCTGGTAGAAATGTCGTTCGTGACCGCGCCGCC
>CAZGAU010000215.1:0-7737 GCA_964523725.1 uncultured Saprospiraceae bacterium | reverse complement strand
TTCCACAGAAAAGCTGGCGCCACTACCTATCTTTTTCTCCAAATGAATTTGTTTCAATTCCAATCTGGTACGATTAAAGCGGCTTGAAGGTCAGTGACCGTCGTTGTTTTGTAATATCTAAGCTTTGCTGTAAATGTTTGCATAATTACTAAAAAATTGGGCTTTGCTCATTTTGAAAATTCATCTGAAATTGCCTCCAGAGGAACCAGATACCATCAAAAACATTACTTTCCTGTATCGGGAAGTATAAAATCTACTTATTTACCTGAATATGAATAATATAAATTTAGCTATAAGAAATTGAGATACAAAAAAGATACAAGGTTTAAGGCTCCTCATTTAAACCCGTTCATCTTTTTCCAGATACTACCACATCATATTTTTTTTCAAAAAAGCACTTTCATTATTAACCGTCACCTCGGACAATAATACTGGATATTTTGAAATTATTACAAACACTGAGTTGCGAATTGCCAATGTAACTTCAACCACAGCAGGAAGTGGATTTATGGGGACTTATGGTCCAAATGGAAAAACAAACTGCCGTCTGACTAGCCTAGGATCGAATGCAAACCATGGTTTTATTAGCGTTTATGATGCTTCTGTAGATGGCAATTCTGATTCAAAAGCAGGTATTTACGTCAATTCTTCTGGAGAAGGCATCGTCTTCGGCGATACAAAAAATTTCCGTATGAAGCACCCCACCCAGGAGGATAAGGAAATCTGGTACGCCAGCCTGTAAGGTCCAGAAGCAGCAGCTTATGTACGCGGTACCGCCAAGCTCGTAAATGGCGAAGCACAAATCACATTCCCAGAGCATTTTGATCTGGTGGCCAATAAAGAAACGATGACGGTAGTTCTCACGCCGCTTTCCGCGGGTTCCAAAGGGTTAGCAGTTATTCAAAAAGGGAAAGGCGGGGTTAAAATTAAAGAACTAAATAATGGCAGCGGAAATTATGAATTTGATTGGGAAGTAAAAGCAGTCAGAAAAGGATATGAGAATTATCGCGTCATTAGGGATGCCAGCGAGGCAGCGCAAGCAGAATCAGCAAAACCTGAAGAAAGGTTAAAACCACAACTAAATTACTATATTGTTTTGTAATAAAAAAGACATAACAGGATAAATATTTAATTAAATCATAGTAAATGTTTCAAGCCATTATTTAAATTTTTACGTTTTTTGCACTCTATTTATTCTATTGTATAATATTTTTTCGTCTAACTTCTAAAAGTTAGTTTTCAGGAGGAGCCTCCATTTTATGGACGGCTCTTCTTCCTTTTCTAGCGGTTGGTTGATTTCTTACAGTTTATAAAGTTTTTTTCCAATTCATCATTTTATATTTGTAGTCACTGGTCACTTTATTGACACAAAACGCACTAATGTCATGTCGAAGAACCAATGGGACGACGAAAGGCTTTTTAAAGCTATTTTAGGCTCTGCAATAGAAAGAGAAAACGCTTTGCGCCAAATTTTTGGCAATCTGGAGTGGAAAGATATGACGATCCGCTACGTTCAATCAAAAGGCGGCAATGAACAAGATGGCGAGGATGTATTCCAGGAAGCGATTATTTTGTTCGATCGAAACATTCGCGAGAAGCGCTTTAAAGGGGATAGTTCCCTAAAAACTTATTTCTTCGGAATTATCAAATGGTATTGGTGGGGACAGTGGCGGAAACGTCGCCCCCAGGAAGAACTGAACCCCACTCAGCATGAAAGCACAGAGGAAGGTATAGAGGCTCGGGTAATGGCGGACGAGAAAAAAAGCTTTTTGCGCAAAGCGCTGGAAAAACTGGGTGAGCGTTGTAAACAGGTATTGGAATTATATCAATTGCACTACTCAATGGATGAAATCGCCCTGGAAGTTGGATTTAGTAGCCCGGAGATTGCAAAAAAAGAAGCCTATCAATGCCGGAGAAAACTCAAGGATTTTTTTGATAGCAACCCCAACTGGATCAACTGGGTTAAATAAAAAGCTATGGAAAGGAACGAGGCACAATTTGAAAAAATAGAAAGTTATCTGCGTGGGGACATGCCTCCGGCAGAGGTGGCTGAATTTGAGCAACAAATGTCGGAAAACCCAGACCTTGAAATGCTGGTTGACATGCAACGCATGGAGCATGATACTATGGAATTGTTGCTCGAAGATGAGTTGCGTGCTAAAATGAAAACCTGGCAAAACACACCACCACCTACGTCAGGTTCAGGTAGCAATTGGCGCTTGTGGATATGGGGAAGCCTTTTGGTCGTATTGACTTCGGTGACAATTTATTTTTGGATAAATCATTCTGCACGTACAACCAATACAACTTCTCCCCAGAAAGAACAAGAAGTAAAGAAAAAGTCTGATTTACGGGTAGCAACAGAAAATGGCAAAGAGCCTTCATCGGAAGAACAAATCGCACCTGAACAAAAATCTCCAACCCAAAAAAATATGCCAACTCCCCGCCGCAATCCTGCCAACGAATACTTGGCACTGGCAACGGAAGCATACAACATGCCTGGAGAATTGAATCTTCGCTCCGGAAATGACACGCAAACCACTCCGCTCGACGTTGGTATGAAAGCTTTTGCTGCGAAAGATTACAAAAAAGCAATTGAAGAATTAAGCCAATTAAGCCCTGAAATCGGCGCAGTATACTACGAACGTGCGCAGGAATTACTGGGGCACGCCTATTTCCAAAATAAACAATACCGCGAGGCTGCCCGCATTTTTGAGCCGATGGCAAACGACCCGGACTTTCCCGAAGTGCGCCAATACGGAGAGTGGTATCTCCTGCTCTCGCTGCTGCCAAATTATGAGGCAAATCGAAACCGGATTGACACATTACTACAAAATATAACCGAAAATCCACGGCATACATACCACGATCAAGCGGTTGCCTTGAAAGAAAAAATTCAGAGCTTGAAGTAGTATTACCGAATCGCACTCATATCCCCAATACCAATCATACTCGCCCAGAAGAAAGGGTGGAGTTTTTCATTATCTTTTGCATTGTCCTTGATGTATTCCAATTTGGCTAAGCGCAGGGCTTCGTCTTTGGTTTTGCCTTTTTTCAGGTATTTGTAGAAGGAAATCACTAAATCTTTGGTCGCGTTTTCTTCCACTTTCCAGAGGGTCGTCACGATGCTCTTCGCGCCTGCGTAGGCGAATGCACGCGCCAGACTCACGATGCCTTCACCCCGTTGCAACTTGCCAATGCCTGTTTCACAGGCGGAAAGCACTACCATATCGGCATTCAGGGAAATATTATACAAATCCCGCGCGTATAGCTTGGCAAATTCACCCTTGGCATCCGGGAATCCGAAAGCCAGATACGCGTAGTCGCCCACCCGGTCGTCCGCCTTGGCATGGGTGGACAGGTGCAGGATGCGATACTGCGAAGCCAAATCCTGAAATCGCTGGATGGAAGCGTTTGCTCCGTAGTAAGGATCACCTTTCAATCGTTTGGTGATCGTTTTGATCTCCAAGCCGCTTTCATCCAATGCCTCAAGCTTGTCTTTCAGCACCAGATCATAGGTAATATCGGAGGTATCCACATGCACCACTAAGGTATCCGCATCGCCAAGGAAAAAAGGCGCGAATGCCAGGAGCTTGCCACTCGGTTGCTGGCGGTGTTGCTTATTCCGCATTTCTTTGAGCAGCGTCGCCGAGTAGGAATAGCTGATCTGATGATCTTGTAATAAATACTCATACGTACTGAAATCACTCGGGTCTGAGGGTTCGCTCTTGAGTAATGCCTCGAAAGGCACATAACCCAGCGCTCCATCCGGCACGATGATGACTTCAGTGGTCAGTTTATCCTGGATCGGTGCGATCAGTGCTTGATACAACTTAGCAGCAGCAGCGGCGTAGCGACGCTTGGAATTGGCCAAATTGGGGCGGCTTCGCATGGACTCGGGCAGACTGTAATGCCCATAAAGCCCTTCCTGGGTCATGTCGCGAATCCACTGCTGAAAAGACGTATCCATCTTTACTTCCTGCACTTCGTAATGATTGGGCTGCACGAGGAAAATAAACAGACTACTATCTCCTACAAAATACTCCACCAGCGACTGCCCGGTTTGCAACAACGAATCCTGCACATAATACACCGAAACGGTAGAGAGGTCGTATTTGGCGCGGTAGTAGTCGGGATAATCCACTTCGAGGCGCTGCTTGAGGGAATCGTACTCCTGCCGAAGATCAAAAATAATGCTGCTGATGCGCAAGACGGTGGTATCGGTTTCCGATTTACCCTGATCGAGTAATGCCTGACGCTGCTTCTCGCGCCAGGTGATGTCAATGCGCAGGTCGTATTCTTTTTGGGTCAAGCTATCCGGAATGCCCGCAAATGCTAAGGCGTCGGCGGCTTTTAACTGGGCTTGGAGTTGGGTGGCTTTGCTTTGTTCGGCGTAGGTGAAAGTGTTGCGACGGAGTTTGTCGTCTTGATCAACCTCTGCTTTTAATAAACTTATGTCAATGATTTGTTTGTAAACATTAAAATTTTTATTCTGCCAGAGTATTTTTGAATCTTTGTAGTCAAGACTATTTATAAGATATTCAACGGCAGCCAAAGCTCGCTGAAAATACTGGTAGCTTTTATCTATTAGCCGAGGGTCGTTAGATTCTCGGTACTGCTTTTCGTAAATAGTTGCTATTATTCTGAGGGTTGGGATCAAATGTTCAAAAGAAGTCACCTTATCAAGGTTATTTTCCTCATATTGACAAGCGTTTAGCGATTTGATTAGATATTCCAAAGCTTGTTCGTATTTTTCCATTCCATAGTTGGTAAATCCTAAGTTGAGATAAGAGCTTGCCACATCTGGATGTACATTACCCAATTTTTCTGAACGGATAAACAAAGATTTTTTAAAATAAATATTGGCACTGTCTAATTGGGTGAACTCGAAATGAGAGGCGCCCAAATTATTGTATGCAGTTGCAGTACTCATATGGCTTTCTCCAAGAGCCTTCAAGTCAATCTGCAATGCCTTTCGTTTGTATTCTAAGGCTTTATCCTTGTTGCCGATGTTTTCATATGCGGACCCTAAATTTGAATAACAACGAGAGACACTTTCATGGATCTCTCCAAAAGTATTCAAGCTAATTTGTAGTGCTTTTTCAAAATAGTCAATCGCACTCTCAAAATTACTACTCTTTTGGTATGCGATCCCTAAATTGATATATGCATCTCCAACATTAGGATGATATTCTGTTAATGTTTTTTGAAGGATTTTGAGTGTCTTATGATAACTTTCAATTGCCTTCCTATTGTCACCTTGCAATTCAAAAAAGATCCCCAAATTATTGTAACATTCTGCCACCTCAGGATGAATCTCTCCATAATTCTTTAACCTAATTTCTAAAGCTTTATAGGTAAACTGGATACCTTCATTATATTGTCCCATCAACTTATGTACAACGCCCAAGTTAAAATAGGATCTGGCTACTTCGGGATGTGTATATCCCGATATTTTTTGTTGTAGTATCAAAGCTTTATTATAATTCTCAACTGCATCATCATATTGTTGCAATCTAGCATAGGTATTTCCTAAACCACCATAAGCAATTAAAACTCTTGGATGATCATCCCCTAAGATTTTTTTATATAATGCCAGTGCCTTTTCTCTATAATTAAGACCATTTTTGAAATTCCCTAGTTCATCGTATACAACACCCAAATTGAAATAAGAGTCTGCTACGGTTAGGTGCTCATCACCCAGTGTCTTCAAATGGATTGTGAGTGCTTTTTCAAGATAATGAATAGCGGCACTATATTTTCCTTGCCTAACCATTGATGTTCCTAGATTTAGATAAATAACTGCCACATCTGGATGTTCATCCCCCAATAATGAGGTAAGTGAATGTAAAGCTTTTTGTTTATATTCTAATCCTAAATCGTAATTACCAAGTTCTTCATATATTATACCTATGTCATTGAAGGTAATCGCAATCTCTTGCTCTTGTTTATTCCCTACTTTTATCCGGATATCTAGGGACTCTTGAAGGGCAGCTAAGGCTTCTTTGTACTTGCCACTGGCACTGTAAACAATACTTAAATTTCGATATGAGCTTGCTACATTAACGTTATTGTTGCCTAGTAGTTTAATTCTAACCATAAGAGCCTTTCTTAAATATTCGATTGATTGCTCAAAGGCGCTTTTATCTAAATAAATGATACCAATAACATTATAGGCATCGGCTGTTTCCAAATTTTCTTCGCCGAAGGCATTTTGGCGGATTTCCAACGCTTTTAGCAGGTATTCAATGGCTTTATTATTTTCCTTATTTCTGTAATAGCTCACTCCTGCACCGTAATACGAATTTGCTACATCGGGATGCTCTTCTTCTAAGGTTTTCAAACGAATGATAAGCCCTTTTTCGTAAAAGAATATCGCTTTATCATTATCTCTTTTACTCCCATACATCCTCCCCATCTGATGCCATACATCGCCCATTTGCTTACATTCTTTACCCAATAGCTGCTCATATATTGCCCTTGCCTGCTCCCCTTTTGCCTCTGCTTCCACCCATTTTTGTTCGGCAATCAACTGCTTCATTTCTTCTAGTAGTTGATTTGCAACTATCGTATCCGCCAGCGTATATTGCACGGTATCCCTCTCGCTTTGGGCGGCGGCGGTATTGGGCAGTATTATTATTACAAAGTAAATAAGTAGAGAAATGAGGAGCCAGAAACGCTGCATGATGGAGTTGTGTTTTAGGGTTATCAATGTGCTGATATGCTGATGGGATAATGTGCTGATGGAAGGTATACCATTTCGCATGAGCATATCGCGTACACAAAATAAAAAGCCCGCCGCAGATACGGAAGGCTTTTGCTATGTAAAAATTATAATTTTTGCTTTTTCAAAAATGGCAGGATAAAATCTATTCAATTTCCACTTCTGTATCCGATGCTACGGAGGCACTCATGGAAGTGCCAGCGCGTAGTTCGGCGTCCTTGCCTTTGATAAAAATACCAGCAATCAAGCCAATGCCACCGGTCACTAGTCCCGCTCCAATCCCAATGCTCCAAGCCAATGCTTTTTTGTTGTCACCTTCGTAGGTCATGGGAATGCCGCTTACTTGCACCTGCTGCCCATCCACAGCCTGCACACTTTGTAATTGTATTTCCATTTTACCCGCTTTGCCGAAGGCTTTTGGCTTTTGAATTTCGGAAATAATCGCATTGCCCAGTGCGCCAGCGGAGATCAGGGTTACTTTTTGAACGACGACATTATACTTCACCCGGACCATAAGGGTTTGACCGATGTTCAGGTTCTTGGAGCTGTAATTTTGTGCCGCTTCAAAAATAATGGCGGTACCGGCACGCAGGGTATAGTCATTACCGCCTACCTGAATAGTCATGTCTTCTTTAATCTGATAAGGCGGAAGCTCAACGAACTCAGCGGTTGCATTTGCCAATGTTGTGGTTTTCACTGCCGCTTCCAGATTGGTAGAAACGAACATCAAACAAGCAAGGAAAAAAGATAGGGTTTTCATAATACATTAATTTTTGGTAGTTAATAATTTAAGTTCAATTTTGAATCGAAAGCCTTATTGGTTGCTTTCATTATGTTAGTGCGGCGAGTGGAAAAGAGGTAACCGAAAAAGAGTGCATTTTTTTCAAAAAATTTAGGGCAACCTGTTTGCACAAGCTGCCCGATATGCTCAGTTTGGCTTAATAAGATTTAAATCACCGGGCTAAGTACAGGACAAAAAACTGAGTAATTGAGAGAAGAGGTAAATTGTTGGT
>CAZGAU010000214.1:0-7794 GCA_964523725.1 uncultured Saprospiraceae bacterium | reverse complement strand
TAAATCCACATGGAAAATAAAGCGAACCAGGAAAAGAATTGCACACCGGCTAACTGCTTCATCGTTAATGGCATATCCTGAAAATCATTAATAATCGTTACATAACCATTATCATAACGACCATTCACTTGTAATAATCCTGAAATAATCATTAAAATACCAACAAAAGCGATTCCAAAGGATAAGATGAATAAATCCTGTGTTAAATTCTGATTTATAAACCAAAAAGTTAAAGCGGCTCCAATGAGTAACAATATTCCCCCAAGACGCATTTGCTTTTTGCCGTTTTCAGCATAGGCGGCCGGGGTTTTTAATTCTTTTGCAAACTCTTCCCGTTCTGCATTATCTTCAAATTGGGCCATTTCTTCGGGTGAATATTCTTTTGACCTCATCACCGTCCAAAGCACTGCCAGAAAAAACACGATACCTCCCAAATAGAAAGACCATTTTACAGAATCCGGGACGATGCCCTCGGGCGCAGTATTGCTCACGCCAAACCACTCCGTCAACATGTAAGGCAATAAAGACGCCACCACTGCCCCCGTACCGATAAAAAAGCTTTGCATAGCAAAACCCGAAGTTCGCTGCTCGGAAGGTAAATTGTCTCCTACAAAAGCCCGAAAAGGTTCCATTGAAATATTGATCGAAGCATCCAAAATCCAGAGCATCCCGGCAGCCACCCAAAGCACGGGCGAATTGGGCATAATAAATAAAGCAATGGACGCCAAAATAGCTCCAATCAGAAAGTAAGGACGTCTTCTTCCCAGCCTGTTCCAGGTCCGGTCACTCAAATAACCGATAATGGGTTGTACCAGCAGCCCGGTGATAGGCGCCGCCACCCAAAGAATAGGAATCGCTTCCACTTCTGCACCCAGCGTTTCGAAAATGCGGGAAACATTGGCATTTTGCAAAGCAAAACCAAACTGAATACCCAGGAATCCGAAACTCATATTCCAGATTTCCCAAAAGCTGAGGTGGGGCTTGACAACAAGGGTTGAGCCGGCACCAGGAGAAGGAACTTTATTCATACATTACTTTTTTTGAGACGATAGACGATGGATATTGGATATTGGATAGATAGTATGTTTAATCATCTAAAAATGAATAATCTATCTATGATTTAAAGTCTATTGTCCAATGTCTAACGTCTATTATCCAACATCCAAAATTATTCATCTCCAAACTGTTTTTTTGTAGGCATGGACATCAAATTAATTGTTTTTACCATATCTGTATAATTGGGGTAACCTTCTGCGCCCACCCAGGAGACTTCCGACATATCTGGGGTTGCACTGTAAATATGCCAGCCAAAATCTTCTGCATCGTTGTAAGAATCGATAATCACCAAGGGATATTGAGTACTGTAATCCATACGCCAGGTGCCGCTGCAACCCTGGGTTTCCCAATGTCCACTCTGGAAAGTACCGTCCTTATTGAATTTGTACCATCTGCCCCGGTTGCTTTTTTTAGCCTCAAATTGTGCCGGATCGGAAGCCACATAATGTTCGATCACCCAAAAATGCGTAGCCAGCATATTGGACTCCCGATTATCTCCAATGGTCAATGCCGGCATAGCCGTGCCGGAAGTACAAGGATCGGCGGCTTCATCTTTTTTACAAGCCACCAGATTTACGATCAACAACAAAAAAACGATTCTTCTCATCTTACCCATTGTTTAATATTCCAAGAAAGTCAATTTAATAAGACGCCGTGGTGAAACCATCTGCATCAACTGTGTGCAGTTTTCCATGCACTTTAATCTCCAAAGGTTTATTGCTCAGATTAGTTATTTGTGCCTTGTTTTGACCTACTTTTACTTCCAGTAAATGACCTCTGAATCTTATTTTAAAAGCATAAGATTGCCATTTTTTTGGAATAAAAGGATCGAATTGTAAAGTATTATTATATACCCGCATACCGCCAAAACCTTTGACTACCGCCATCCAGGTGCCGGCCATACTGGTGATGTGGCAGCCGTCTTCCGTATCATTATTATAATCATCCAAATCAAGGCGAGCGGTGCGCACATACATTTCGTAGGCTTTCTCTTCCATGCCAAGCTTGGCCGCCAGAATCGCGTGTACACAAGGCGAAAGAGACGATTCATGCACGGTGCGGGGCTCATAAAAATCGAAATTGCGCCGGATGGTATCTTCATCAAAATGATCTTCAAAGAAGTAAATACCTTGTAATACATCTGCCTGTTTAATAAATACCGACCGCAAAATACGATCCCAGGACCAGTTTTGATTAATCGGGCGCTGATCTTTGGGCAGGTCGTTCACGGTCAGCAACTCTTTATCCAAAAAGGTTTCCTGTTGAATGAATATCCCGAGTCCTTCATCATATCCGAAATACATTTTTTCAATAATATCCTTCCACTTATTGGTTTCGGAATATTCGTAGAACTTGATTTTTTCTTCCAGTGCTTTGTATTTATCTGGTGCTTTGTCTTTTACATATTGCATCGCTTCCAATGTATATTTCAGGCACCAGACGGCGATGTAATTTGTGTACCAATTGTTATTTACATTATTTTCATATTCATTGGGTCCGGTTACACCGTGCATCACGTATTTCTCTTTTCGCTCGGCAAAATGCACCCGCTGCGCCCAGAAACGCGCAATTCCCACCAGCACCTCCAGTCCGTACTCAACTAAATAATCCTTCTCGCCGGTATAGCGAATGTAATCATAAATTGCATAAGCGATGGCGCCATTCCGGTGGATCTCCTCAAAGGTAATCTCCCATTCGTTATGGCATTCTTCGCCGTTCATGGTCACCATCGGATATAGGGCGGCACCGTCTTTGAAGCCCAGTTTTTCCGCATTTTCGATGGCTTTTTGCAAGTGTTTATATCTGTAAATGAGCAAGTTGCGCGCCACGTGCTGGTCGGCAGTGGAAAGATAGAAAGGAATACAGTAAGCTTCGGTATCCCAGTAAGTGCTGCCGCCGTATTTCTCGCCGGTGAAGCCTTTCGGACCGATGTTCAGGCGCTCGTCCTCTCCGGTATAAGTTTGATATAATTGAAAAATATTAAATCTAATCCCTTGTTGAGCAGATACATCGCCTTCGATAATGATATCCGCTTCTTCCCATTTGCGTGCCCAGGCTTCGGCTTGTCCTTTTAATAATGCATCGAAACCTTTATCAAAAGCTTTTTTTACCACCTCTTTGCAACGCTCCAGCAGTTCTTCTTTGTGGTAATTCAGTGAAGCTATATTGGCGCAGTATTTAAAGACGACCGTTTCTTCCCCTTCGTGGCAGGGTAAATCGACCGTACAGGATGCAAATTTCTCGCGCTGGTTTTTATAAGAATCAAAATCTACCTCTTCCCCGTTTTGAAAAATGGCGAATTTCATGCCTGTGCAAACGTGAAAAGCCGTTTTCTTGGTTTCCGCCGTCACGTAAGCCTGGCGGCGCTTCACCTTTTTGGTAACTTCTACCCAGAATTTTTCACCGTAATTGGAATCCTGGTTGATCACATCCGCATCGATGTAAGGCATCACCGTGAGCGTACCCGAAAAATCCAGTGGCGTGATCGAGTACCGAATCGCGCCTACTTCATCGTGTTCGATGCTACAGAAGCGTTTGGAGTGCACCTTTACCCGGCGCCCGCTCTCCATTTTGGCAGTGAAAGTCCGCTCCAGATAGCCCTCTTTCATATTGAGCACCCGGCGGAATTCCTCGATTTCGCACTTGGCCAAGTCGAGTTCCTCACCGTCGAATGATACATTAATACCAATCCAGTTGGCTGCGTTGAGCACTTTTGCAAAATATTCCGGATAACCAATCTTCCACCAACCCACACGGGTTTTGTCAGGATAATACACGCCGGCTACATAGCTGCCCTGAAGGGTATCGCCGGAAAACTTTTCTTCGAAGTTCGCGCGTTGCCCCATTCGTCCGTTGCCGATGCTGAATACACTTTCGCTGATCCGGTTATGTTCGGCATGGAAGCCTTCTTCTATGATGCACCATTCATCGTGCTGCAGGTAGTCTTTCATGTTGGTTAAGCGTTTATTTTCGGTTTTAGATATTTAATTTTTTTGATCTGCAAGCAATTTACTGGAAATTCCATTAAGAACATCGTCGAATGAACGCCCAATAAAATTGGGAATCACAAGGTGCGCGTGCCCCAAGTTTTCCGGACTTCCGATACCAACGGCGTAAAATCCGCCGTTCAGCGCCGCCTGAATGCCGCTCTCCGCATCCTCGAACACGATACAATTTTCAGGAGCAATGCCCATAGCCTCAGCTCCAAGGGTAAACACCTGTGGATCGGGCTTGCTTTTAGTGGTCTTGGTACCATCAATAATGACTTCGAAGCGATCCTTCAGACCAATTTGCTCGATCACAGTCATGGCATTTTTACTAGCCGAGCCAAGCCCAACGTGAATGCCACGCGCCTTCAATTCATTCAAAAACGGCATTACTCCTTCAAGAATATCATCAGAAGTCATATCTTTCAGGTATTCACGATACCAATCATTCTTTTTGTCTGCCAGTTCCAGTTTGGTTGCTTCACTCACTTCTACCCCACCCCATTCCAGGATCAGTTCCAGCGAACCCATGCGACTCACACCTTTCAACTTTTCGTTTTCAACTTCGGTAAAATCGAAGCCCAATTCATTGGCCAATCGACGCCAGGCAATAAAATGGTATTTCGCCGTATCCACAATTACACCGTCCAAATCAAAAATACACGCTTTTATCATTTTGATATTACAATATTTTTTTAGATTTTGTGTTATAATCGCAAAGCGAAGATAAAACTTTTCAACGCGCTTCAAAAAGATTTCGAAGACAGGAGCAAGATAGTGTCATTTATACGAAAACCCAATTATTTTCTCCTGGATTAAACCCCTACGTTTGACCTCAATTCTTTACAGTATTATCGGCTACGATTTACACTTTGCTATCTACAAAGTTGTAAACCAGATTTTTATTAATTAATTTTTCTCAAAACCGATCTTATGGACAGAAGAGCAACACTTGCGACTCTGCTGGGGAAAAACGTTGAAAAAGCCCGAAAAATGCAATTCCAACCTCCGGTCAATGCCACGCTGGCACCGTACACCGGTACCTGGGGATTCGATCAGGCTGCGCATTTATTACGGCGAACGATGTTTGCCCCTACCCTTGCTCAAATCAAGGAAGTCGCTGAAAAAGGGCTGGATGCCACCATCGAGCAGTTATTTCAGGAACTGCCCATGCCGGATCCCCCGGTGAATTATTACAATCGCAATGAAGTGGTAAACATCGGAGAAACCTGGGTCAACAAGCCTTACCTGGGCAATAATGTTTCCATTTCCCGGGAAAGGAGCCTACAATCATGGACACTGGAACTATTACTCACCGAGGGCATCTCGATTCGCGAGAAACTGACTCTTTTTTGGCATAATCACTTTGCGATCAATGAAATACAGGACTCAACTTTTGTTTATAGGTATATCACACTGCTGAGAGCCAACGCCTGGGGAAATTTCCGAAACTTGGTCAAGGAAGTCACTATCGATCCGGCGATGCTGCGTTTCTTAAATGGTAATCAAAACCGCAAAGGGGCGCCCAATGAAAATTATGCCCGTGAATTGATGGAGTTGTTTACTATTGGCAAGGGCAATCAGGTTGGTCCCGGCGACTATTCTACCTTCACCGAACAAGATGTAGCAGAGATGGCTCGGGCTCTTACCGGCTGGCGCGACCGGGGCTATATGACGGAAGAACCAAACGAAAAAGTAGAAGCTTACTTCACTCCAAACCGTCATGATACAACTTCCAAACAACTTTCACATCGGTTTAATAATGAAGTCATTACAGATATGGGCGATCAGGAATATGCCCATGTGGTGGACATTATTTTCCAGCAGCGGGAAGTTGCCCGCTTTATCAGTCGCAAGTTTTATCGCTGGTTTGTGTATTATAAAATTGACGCAACGGTCGAAGCAGATGTGATCGAGCCGATGGCGCAAATACTTATCGACAATGACTTTGAAGTCAAACCGGTGCTGGAAGCCTTGCTGAAAAGCGAACATTTTTTCAATATCTTGAGCGTAGGTCCAATGATCAAAAACCCGATCGACTATGTAGTCTCGGTATTAAAACCACTCAATTTGACACTGCCTGGCGATATTGAAGAACGCTACGAAACGCTGCGGAATTTTTTCAACGAAACCGGACCGATGCAGATGCAATATTACAATCCGCCAGAAGTTGCCGGTTGGAAGCCTTATTATCAAAAGCCCGCTTTTTATCGGATCTGGATTAACAGTTCTACATTGAACCGGCGCATGGCATTCGTGGATAATACCATTTACAACGGCAGTTCGACCATCGATGGCAAAATGCAACTCGACGTTTTAGCCTTTGTAAAAAATCTGGAAGATCCTTTCGATCCCAACAAAGTAGTGGAAAGAATTGCCCAAATCTACATGCCGCAACCCTTGACTCAGAGCCAGTTGACCAGCCTGAAAGAAATTCTGCTACCTGGCTTACCCGATTATGAATGGGGCGTGGAGTTTTCAGATCATGTCTCCAATCCCGGTGACATGCAGCTCGCCAATGCTCTGGATTCCAGACTTAGAGACTTGATTGCTACGATGATGAAAATGGCAGAATTTTATTTGAGTTAAAACCGATTTGCTAATCTGCTGATCTCCAATTTGTTGATTTTTCAAAAACAAAATCGACTGATAAGTGAATCGGCATTCCAACTTATGATCCAATGAAAAGAAGAAACTTCATAAAAACGGCAGGCTCAGCGGTCACGGTGCCCGTTTTCCTCAATGGTATTCAATTCTCGGCGCTTGCCAGATCGCCCCTTTTCAACCTGATCGAAGAAACCGACCGGGTGTTGGTGCTAATCCAATTGAACGGCGGAAATGACGGTTTAAATACGGTAGTCCCATTAGATCAATACAGCGGGCTGTCTGCGGTACGTGGCAATATCATGGTTCCTGAAAACCAAGTGCTGAGGGTAACCGATACGGTTGGTTTTCACCCGGGTTTAAAAAGTCTGAAACTTTTGTACGAAGAGGGGCGCGCGGGCATTGTGCAAAACGTCGGTTATCCGAACCAAAACCGCTCCCATTTTCGCTCTTATGATATCTGGGCATCAGGCTCTTCTTCCGATGAATTTGTCAGTACCGGCTGGATGGGGCGCTATTTCGAGGATTTGTATCCTGGTTATCCAGATGGTTATCCGAATGCCGCGCGCCCGCATCCGTTCGCGGTTACCATGGGTTACATCGTGTCTGAAACCTGTCAGGGTACCATTAGTAATTACAGCGTTACCTTAAACGACCCTTTCAATATTTATTCCCTATTCGAAGGGGAACCCAGCGACGTACCAGAAACACCTTATGGCGATGAACTTGAATTTTTGAGAACCTCTATTGCCCAGGCAAACGCTTATTCTGAAACAATCACCGCCGCCGCCAATGCCGGACGAAATGCAGTTGAATATTCCACCGACAACCGCCTGGCCCGTCAGCTCAAAAATGTGGCACTGCTGATTTCGGGTGGTTTGCAAACCAATATTTATGTGGTCAACATCGGAGGTTTTGATACCCACGCCAACCAGGTTGCGGAGGGCAATACGATCACCGGAAAACACGCCGAGCTGCTGGAAATGCTCTCCAGCGCGATTTCTACTTTCCAGGAAGACCTGAGAAAACAAAGCCTGGAGCACCGGGTCATCGGCATGACGTTTTCAGAGTTTGGCCGCAAGATCAAATCCAACGAGAGCTTCGGCACCGACCACGGCACCGCAGCACCCATGATTTTGTTTGGAAC
>CAZGAU010000213.1:0-7829 GCA_964523725.1 uncultured Saprospiraceae bacterium | reverse complement strand
TTAATAACTGATTCCCTTTTTTCATAGACCTGGAAATTTTAAACATGCTCTTAATGTACTTTTTGCTTTCCTCAGAATTACTTTTTTGTTATCAATGTCAAGTTAGAATATAACTACCATTCTCACAATAGAATTTTCATGCCTATTATACCGAAATTTTTTTCGGTTAACCTACCTGTAAAATAAATTTATTTGAAAAAAAATTCGCCAAAAGCTTTCAGGAGTCAAGTGAATTGGTATTGGCATAGCTATTGCAAATAGTTAAACTGTCCTAACTTTTATTTAAAACTTTCAAATTATTTAACCTAAAAAATTTAGCATCATGCACGATCTTGATAGAACAATGCAAGAAAGCGGATTCGATTATGATCGAGAGTTCGATTATGAAGATGAATTCAGTTACAATGGCGAAATGGATTATGAAGATGAATATGATTATGAGTTGGATGATGAAGCCGATGACATGGAGATAGAGTATGAAATGGATGATGAATACGATGTAGAAATATCTGGTCCTTTTACTGAGGAGATGGAGTCCGAATTAGCTTTTGAGTTACTTTCAGTTAATGATGAAGCAGAATTGGATGAATTTCTCGGAAAGTGGATGAGGAAAGCAGGTAGATTTCTTAAAAAGCGACTTCCTAAAGTTGGACGTTTTTTGAAAAAAGGCTTGAAAGGCATTGCAAAAGTGGCACTTCCTGCCGTTGGTACTTTCTTTGGCGGTCCACTTGGGGGCTTGGTTGGTGGAAAACTAGCTAACGTTGCTTCTAATCTTTTTGAAATTGAATTAGAAGGATTAAGCCCTGAAGACCAAGAGTTTGAGGTCGCTAAACGGGTGATACGCTATGGCAATCAGGCTATGCAAAATGCTGCTAATCTATCCCAGCAAATGCCTCCGGAACAGGCAGCTAAAATAGCACTTAAACAAGCAGCCTCTACTCATGCACCTGGATTACTTAAACCTCGTGGTGCCGCTCGATCAATGGAAGGAAAATGGAAAAGAGTCGGCAACCGTATTGTTTTGTTCGGAGTGTACAGAGGTCGTCGGAGACCATAAAACCTTATCGCGATGCATGCCGACAATAGACCATTAAGCAAGAGTGATTCTCTTTCACTACAGCAAGTCAAAAACTCTACGCTGGGAGAAAGAATGCCAAACAGGCATTTAGAAGATTATCGTCTTTTTTTAGCTAACGAATCTAGGGCGCTGCTAACACGCTTGAAGCAAGTAAAGCCTTTTTTGCTCAATATGCCTATGGTGGCAGCTGCTAATATTTCACCGGCTGCACAACGAGGTATATACCAGCTACTAGGGCAAAATTACGTCGAATTAAAATTGAAAATACAGCAATTCTTAGAGGCTTTAAAAAAGGGAAGTATCCATACAGCCGAAGATGCGCAAAGCACTTTTGCTTTCATCAAATTGCAGTTCAATTGGCTACTCGATAGCTTGGATATTTTTGCAGATGTTTTGTCCCAACGTAGCGAACACGAAACTGGTATTTGGCTCTCAGGACTCGATGTTCTTGCAGAAGACTCCATTCAAGTGAAGGGAAATCTGTTTGAAGCACCTCCTTTAATAACATACTTGGATAGAGGACATGGCGCTGCTATCCGCCGCGCACGTACCCGCCTGCCGAGTGGAAAGTCAAATCCGGTAGCAGTTATTCGAGTACCACGAGAACGAATGATTTCTAGTGGTATAGCTTCCTCTTTAATCCATGAAGTTGGACATCAAGGTGCTACATCCTTGCAATTGGTGACATCCTTGAAAACTCAGCTTCGACAAAAAATCCAAGAGGATAAGGCTAACCAAGCATACTGGCAATGGTATGAGCGCTGGATTTCCGAAATACTCTCTGATCTGTGGTCAGTGGCGAATTTGGGGATTGGCGCAACGACCGGATTGATCAATGTAGTAAGTGTACCAAGTTACTTTGTTTTCCGACTCAAAATGGATGACCCGCATCCACCACCGTGGATAAGAGTAAAGCTAAGTCTTGCTTTTGGGGAGGTATTATTTCCTGATCCACAATGGAAACGGCTTGAGCAACTTTGGGATCGCTTGTATCCACTCAGTTTGGTCGGTGATTCTAAAAGAACGACGTACAAAAAGTTGGAAGCATTACTTCCGAAGTTTTGTAAACTAGTCTTGCAACACCGGTCAGAGCCACTACAGGAATTACCGTTACAGGAAATTTTTCCCTATGCTACCAGACAACCTGAAAGATTGCGAAACCTATTCCAATCTTGGAAAAGCAATCCGCTTTGGTTGAAACGATACCGACCAGCACTGGTATTTGCAGCTATTGGACAAGCCAGAGCTGATAATATGCTGACACCGGAAAAAGAAAATGAGATTTTGAGTAAAGTGCTCGTTTCCTGGGCGCTTCGGAGATTTATTTCTTAATGATTAAATTTATTAAATCATGGCAAAACGAAATAAAGTAGTACCACCCAAAGAAGTAGTATTACCAAAATTAATAAGTACAACGATCAATTCAAAGTTCAAACAAATCCGCTTAGATAAACCAGGATTTATTAGCCTAGAACTTGGATTTGCTGGACCTTTTGATGTACAAAAAATAAATGATTACAAGAACAAAATTAATGCCTTAAGACTGGAATTATATGATGAAAATGATGAGCCAGTGAAAGATGCTGTTGGTGACGCAATACAAATACCAGCTACAAGTCTTAGAGGATCTACTTTCAATTTCAGTATACCGACTTTGCCTAAGTACTCAGGTTCATTTATTAATTACAAAATTTTAATGGACGGGAAGGAGATTGCGCAAGGAAGTCAACCAACAGTGGATGGAATAGATGATCTTACCGCATCACAATTGCAAGATATTAGCGAAAAATCCAAATACGACGTTGATGTCCAAAAGCCTTCTTTCCCGCGAAGTCCTTTGTTAGTGCTTTATAAATCCATTGTGGATAGCAGTGACAGAATAAAGTTCAATAACTATAAAGATTTTATGGATAAATTTTTCTGTGTGGGCGAAGCTAATACAGGGAATAGAGATATAAAATCGGATCATAAGTTCTTTAATAGAAGATTCTTGCCATTTAATGATACTGATAGCTACCGCATTTTGAAAGTAGCCACTGAAATATTTCTAATGACAAATGTTGGAGTATGGTTTAGCACTAATATTGGAAGCAATGATGATTTAGATGGCTATTTTACCAATAAGAGAGGCTTAAGGTTTTCTGCCAGTGATAACCAAGGTTTTAATGACTTGTGGACTGAATATAAGAAGACACCTGAAAAACTGGGGTCAGGTACAAATGCAAAAGATGTCACTGCTTTACCAGCCTTATATCTAATGCGAAAGAGGTTTAGTGAGCTTGGCATAAAAAAGAGCTGGATAGACACTGTAATCGAAGATGAATTACGAGGGACTACAACTACAATCGGAGCCGATGAAAAATGTATCGGTATCATTCACCAGCGCCTCACCTGCCCAATACTTATTGAGCTTATTTGGTCGTATTGGCATGAAGAATCTATGCTAGTGCAAGCAATCAATGCCATTTTACTTCGGTTTCAAAATATGCGTTCAAATGGTCAAAGAGATCCCCTGGCTGAGATGGAAATTTCGCATTTACTTCCCATGAATAATCTTCTTTGGGGGTTGACACAAGACCAACAACATTTATTGAGTGTAGTCCGTCGCAATTATGAGTATGATCACCATTATGGTATTTCTTTGAAAGGAAAAGCAATCAATGAACTAAAAAGTGCAGATAGCCGAACTCGTTTCCTGGAAGCATTCCATGGTTTGCTTCACTTAGCAGCAAAGTATTATGTAGATTCTGCCAATAAATTGGTTGAACCTGATCCTTTCCCTATTCTAAACGCCCTTCGGGAAGCACAATTTATCATTTCGGAAGGCATGCATAATCAATATGGTGATCTGCCCACTACAGCGCGGATTGAAATGCTAATGCAGCAGTGGATTCTGGCTCGACCTGAGTTGCGAGAATTCTTACCAGGGCGTGCGGCTGTACCTTACACGGAGCCTTGGATGGATCGTGTTGCCTCGATGAACAAGTTACAAGGTTGGACAGACACATCTCCAATGCACTTTAATAACCTTGCTGTTTACGGTGAGCAAATTTTACTATCCATCCGATTTGGCGATTGGAATGAACAAATCCGCACGCAAAATGATGCTGCACAGTGGGCAATTTTCTTCCGTCCGCAAATTCAGGGATATATACACTCCTACAAGGCAGCTACTGGTGTGGATCTTACTGCTACTGTAACTGGAAATAAAATTGATAGCCTGCCCCCATCTCAACACTTGTTGCGAAGATTGCAACAACAACAGAATGGTAGCTCGGCAAAGCAAAATGGACAGGCAAAACAGAATGGGCAGATGATGAATAAGAAACAATCTAAAAGTGAGATTTTCTAAATTGCAACAAGCGCATCTGGATTTTACCTCCGCGCTTTATTTGGGATTTCATCACGATTACCAAAGCCTTTTACCTTGGAGCAAACTGACAACAGGTGTGCCAGCAGCATTATCGGAACCCATTCTTACTAGTCATCTATCTAGACAACTGGCAAAGATGATTGGGTTGGAAGAAGCATGTGCTTTCCCTTCTACCCTTCATCTTTTCAGGGATTTATTTGATTATTTGAATAAAGAGAATTTCCTCTATTTTCTTGACGATCAGGCTTATCCCATAAGTAGATGGGGAATGGAAGGCATTTTAAAAGCAGGAGAAAATGCGTTGAACTTTCCGCATGGAAATGTGCATCGTCTAAATCTACTTTTAAAATCAAATCTGAGAAGAGGACAGCGCCCGGTGATTATCACGGATGGGTGGTGCCCGCAATGCGGATGTGCATTACCTCTTCAAGGATACTTATCATTGCTAAAATCTGCGGGAGGGTTGCTCGTAATAGACGATACCCAAGCGCTGGGATTGCTCGGCAAAAATCCGACTCCACAAATGCCTTATGGTTTTGGAGGTGGAGGAATACTGCCTTGGTTTGGAATGCAAAGTCCGAACATCATTGTTGGGAGCTCTCTTGCAAAGGGTTTTGGGGTACCATTGGCAATATTGGCAGGCAATCGTAAAGTGGTAGAAAGAATTCGACAAAGTAGCAAGACCAGGGTGCATTGCAGTCCACCGTCAAATGCAGACTTTCGAGCAACCCAGCATGCACTAAGAATTAACGAACAAAGGGGAGATGAACTCCGGCGGCTTTTATATACCAACGTAGTGTTGTTTAAACAACGGCTACAGAAGGCTGGTATTTTTACTTCAGGGGGCATTTTTCCGGTACAAATGATTAAAGGAATCGAACGGAATCAAGCAATTCATCTGCTCGAGTTCTTATCGGAAAAGGATGTTCAAGCATTGTTGACGAAAACACACACTAGACAGGTTGCCCTTTCTTTTATGCTGCGAGCGGATCACGATACCAATGAAATTTTAAAAGTTACAAGCCTTATCGCAAAAAAATTGGCTACTACAAGGAAAAAAATATAATAAAAACGCTGGACGATGTCAGACTTATTTTACAATAAAAATGGATTTGATCACGAAATCGTACTAGGTATTGATGAACGAAGGGGCATTATAGATACCACAAAGCCTCCATTCCGTTGGATTTGTTCACTTGAAGTGGAATTTCCGGAGCCGGTTATCAATTCGCTTGGGGTGCTTGAAAACCCTGGAAAAAACTGGGAAAGCTTGCCAAAGGGAGATAAAGGTTGCGGAAGTGGGCTACTCATTTCTCCAAACCGTGTGTTGACTGCAAGTCATGTTATAATGGGGCTTAAAATTGTACCTGGTAAGACTCCAGACGAAAAGATACTTAAACCAGTGTTAGCAAATCGGGTTCACATTATACCAGGCAGAGATGGCAAAAATAATAAAAGCGCTTTTGGTAAATGGAAGGCAGTACATATAAAAATCAACTCAACATTTTGTAAAAAACTGATTGGCAATATAGAACACATTAATAGAAATAAAATTCTTGATGCATTATCACATGATTTTGCAATTCTAGAACTAGTACCTAAGCTAAATAAGAATAACCAATCATTTCATTTAGGAAATAAAATCGGTTGGTGGGGAAAAAATGAGGGTTACCAGATTTATCCAATTACATCAGTATTCCGTAAAGTATTAAAAGATTGCCAGGTCAAAATTGGCGGTTATCCTGGTGAAAAAGGAAAATACCCATGTAGTGTGCTACATCTTTCGACGGATGTTCTAGTTTCTTCCAGCCCGCAATTAAATGGTAAGCAAAAGGACTTGTTGCTGTACCTAGCAGATACCAGCGCTGGCATGAGTGGTAGCCCGGTTTGGATAGAAAATCACAAGGGTAACAAATGTCTGATCGGTATCCACACAAGTTTTTCAACTTTCAAAAAAGTCAGAAGCAACCATATTTTAAAAGGTAATTTAGGTGTATTGATTACAGACTCAATAATGGTACAGCTTAAGAATTGGGGAATTCGGCAGCATCATTAAATCCGACCTTTCATTTTAAAAACTATATCATATGAAAAATTTAATGGAAGAAATTCTCGAAACCACTATTAACCATGGCGAAAATGCCTATACCTCCTCTTATAGAGGTAAAACATCGAGAAGAAAAGCCGCAAATAAATCCGACCGTTCTAATTGCAGTTGCATTCATAGTCATCAAGGGCGTCTTAAGGAGATCTCTTTTTTAGATGAACTTCTATTTGAACTCAGCGGAAGTGCCCTCAATAGTGCTGTTGTGTTTAATAGAAGTAAAAGAATATCAATAGGTTGGGGGAAATACTTTGATGAAATCGTTAGTAAAGTGCTTAGACTAAATATGTCCCCCGATGAAGGGACTTTTGCAAGTGCCTTGGCGGATTGGCAAAAAAATAATGGTTTGACTCCTGACGGAAAACTAGGTTCGGCTTCTTGGAGCAAGATTAAAAAAATATTAAAAATTAATGACGCTAAAGGTAGTGATTCTAGTAGAATTGAACCAAAGGATGTAGTAAATGCTACGTCTTGTGCTTCTCCAAGCCAGTTAGCAAGGGATAAATGTAAAAATCCCGGTAGCAAAGCTTGTGCCCCAATCCCAGATTTATTATGCATGCGAGGTGTGAACGGGATTCCCTTTGAATATCCGCACAAACTTTATTGGGACAGCGCAAATAGAGTAAATAGGGTGGTTAATTCTAAAAGTCAATTGTATAGACAGCAGCGCTTTATTCCAGAAACAAGAAATGCTTTGATTGAATTCACTAAGAATATGAAACGTTTTGGTATGCCCATTAAATCAATTTTTACTTGGGGTTCCTACTATTGCCGTTGTGTTTCAGATTCCAATACCTTAAGCAACCATTCCTTTGGAGAAGCCATTGACATTGTGGGTGTACGATGGGAAAACCATCAGCCATTTAGTCGGATCGAAGATACCTTAATTACTAGACGCAATCTTAACAATCTTGAGCAACGGAGGCTGCTTATTCGTATGAATGCTTGCTTACGGTTGTCATTCAACAATGTTATTGACTATCATAGAGACGATCATAAGAATCATTTTCATTGCGATATGAATAGAGTGCGCGCCGGAGGTAAATATGTTTTAGACAAAAAAAATGCGGTCAATTTTATTCAAGAATGTCTGTCATTACTGTTGAAAAGAAGTGTAAAAATATCAGGCAAATTAGATACTCAGACTTATGCGGCTCTGTCCCAAGTATCGGGCAAAAGAATAGATGAATTGAAAAATGCGACTGTTTTGAAAAATGTTTATATATATATCTTTGAGAAAATCGCAGCTGGGAAATTTTAATTTAAAATTAATA
>CAZGAU010000212.1:0-7932 GCA_964523725.1 uncultured Saprospiraceae bacterium | reverse complement strand
ATAAGAAGTTGGTTGTCAGCCTAATCGGGCTTTCGACAATCGACTGTAAAACGGTCCGACTACTTAACAGCTCAAATATTCCTTGCACCGTTGCTTGCCAATTGCTAATTTTCAGCATGATTCAAGATACTCTTTGGTTGGAACGAAAGCTGGCTTATTTTCATCCTGATCTTCGACGTAGCATTGCGAAAGAAGGAGAGATTCAGGTAATTCCTGCGAATACAGAGATATTGCGTGAAGGACAGTTCGTAAAGGTTGTTCCAATAGTAGTGCGAGGCTTGGTTAAAGTTTTCAGCCGGTTTGAAGACCGGGAATTATTACTTTATTATATTCAACCTGAAGAAAGTTGCATTATGTCCTTCGCCGCAACACTGGATAATACGCCGAGCCGGATTTTTGCTGTGACGGAAGAAGAAAGCGAAATTCTGCTCCTGCCAAGTCGTCTGATGAACGAGTGGGTGCGTCATTACCCTTCCCTTAATCAGCTTTTCTATCAGCAGTATTACAAGCGGTATGAAGATCTTTTACAGACGGTACAAGCCCTTTTGTTTAATAATATGGACAAACGACTACTAGACTACCTGCACGAAAAATCTCGCCTCAAAAACAGCAAAACACTGGCCCTCCGCCATCGTGAAATTGCCAATGAACTTGGCACGGCTCGCGAAGTAATAAGCCGGGTAATGAAACGCCTTGAGAATGAAGGCTTGGTCAGACAACTACCTCAAGGCACGATCGAAATTATTTGAAGTGTGGTGACTACGGTCACTGCTTTGACCTGTTGAATACCCCTACCTTTGTAATAAAAAGTAATCAAGTTGAACACTAAGGTGCTGAAATTCATACTCGTGTGTTTGCTCTGTGTTGCTTTGGCAACCGCAATCGGGTTGTTGATTCAATTTCTTACAAATTAAAAAATAATATTATGAAAAAGAACATGAGCTCTGCCGACCGAATCATTCGGGTGATCATAGCTGCCGTTATTGCCGGCTTGTTTTTTACCAACATTATTACTGGAACAGTGGGCATCATATTGATGGTGCTGGCGGCTGTTTTTGTGCTGACCAGCTTGGTTAGTTTTTGTCCTTTGTATGCGCTTTTCGGTATTAGTACCTGCCGGGTGGAGGAAAAACAGGTCTGATAATTATTATATAATTGCAGTTACTGATTCGTTCTGATGGATCAGGAAAAGGCTTAAGGTAAATTATAATAAGGTTCGCCATAAGCCTTTTATTTTTTTGTAAAAAAAGATAAGGCAAGTTTAACGCCTTCATTAAAAGGCTTTTCAGATAATTAGAAAGGCGAAATTAAAATTGGCGCCATCAACAAAAGGAAAAATAATTGGAAAAATATTCTCATCCGAATTGTCCTATCTAAGTATAAAGACAAAATAGTAGCATAAGTTTGGGAAAGATTGGAAATCCTTTTGCGAAATCACCAGGATTAAGGTAGTTTTCTTGCAAAGATAAAAGGTTATTTTGCCTATTGTTAAAAATAAATTAACGAAAATTGAATTTTAATGTGAATCTGTTGGCAGCGGAGGGGGCAAGCTTTTCGTTGTCAGATAAGTTCAGTTTTCAAAATAAAATCCTCCATCAAGCCAAATCCATAAGGATTTATTTAGTTGGGCAATAGCTCGAATCGTATTATAACACTTAAAACCCATTTATTAGTATGAAAAGGATTCTTTCTATTCTGCCACTGTTACTGGTGGCTGTCCTCGCGATGGGACAAAGGGAGGTGTCAGGTGTAATTACCGCCGCCGAGGATGGACAGCCGGTTATCGGTGCAACTATCTTGGTAAAAGGCACTTCCACTGGTACCGCCACCGATATAGATGGCAGGTACACGCTTACCGTTCCAGGCAATAATGCCGTTCTTGTTATTTCTTACACTGGTTTTAAAACCGTTGAAATTGCTGTGGGTAACCGCTCTCAAATAGATGTGGTGATGGAGAGCAGCGTTTCGATTCTCGATGAAGTGGTGGTGACCGGTTATGGCTCGCAGGGACGAAGGGTACTAACCAGTGCCGTAAGTTCCGTAGGCGCCGAACAAATAGAAAACTTGCCAACGCCAAGCGTGGATCAGATGATTCAGGGCCGGGCTGCCGGTGTACAGATCAGTGCCAACTCCGGTACGCCGGGTGGTGGTATGTTCGTAAGGGTGCGCGGTACTACTTCGATCACAGCAGGTAGCGATCCGCTCTATGTAGTGGACGGTATTCCAATCACAACTTCTCCGCTGGAAGCAGAAGGCGTGGGGGGGCAGCAAACCAGCCCGATCGCCGACCTTAACCCGGCTGATATCCAGTCGATTGAGGTGCTGAAAGATGCTTCTGCTACGGCTATTTATGGCGCGCGTGCCGCTAACGGTGTGGTGATCATCACGACCAAGCGTGGTAAGAAAAGCCAAAACTCTAAAGTGACGCTGAATTCCTACTACGGTATTCAGAACTACTGGAAAGACCCGCAGGGACAGCTGGTAAACGCCAGACAATTTGAGGAATTGATGAATGAATCTGCTGTGAATAACGGTGGTAATCCACCTTACCCAAATCCGGGCAGTGGAGCCAGCACCGAATGGGCTTCTTTGCTTTTCCGTGATAATGCGCCGATGCACAACGTTGACCTGTCGCTTTCTGGCGGGACAGACAAGGTGCGCTACTTCATCAGCGGTAACCAGTTCAATCAGGAAGGTATCATGAAAAACCAAGAGTTTACGCGCCGTTCGGGTCGTGTCAATCTCGATTTTGATGCCACCGACAAAATTACCATTGGTACCAGCGTGCTTTATTCCAGGACCGACCGGGTTCGTGCCGATAACGATGACAATATCTACGGAGGTCTTGGCGGTGCGTTCTTCTTCCCACCGAATATTCCGATTTATCAGCCGGATGGTTCTTTGACCAAGTTCTCCATCTTCGAAAATCCGGTTGCAGTAGCGGAATTCCAGGATTTGAACATGAAGGTGAACCGTATCCTTGCAAACGTGTATGGCGAATGGAGCATTATAAATGGTTTGAAATTCAAAACCAGTTTTAGTGTAGATAATAACAACGTGAAGGAAGACGCTTACTGGCCAACCCAAATGAACGAAGGCGCCGTAGTAGGCGGTCAGGGTCGTTCAACTGTTACTGTGGACGATAATGTCATTTGGGAAAATATCCTGACTTATCAGAAAGGTCTGGGCGGCGAGCATTACCTGACCGTTTTGCTGGGACAATCCGTTCAAACTTCTGATTTTGAAAGAACGCAGGCGACCGGTCAGCGCTTCCCGAGTAACGACTTCCGCCGGATCACTTCAGCTGCAACGCAGTTCTCTACTTCCAGCGGAACCGAATGGGGTATTTCTTCTTTCTTCGGTCGTTTGAATTATGATTTTGCCGGTAAATACATCGTTACTGTGAATGTACGTCGCGACGGCTCTTCACGTTTCGGTGAAGACAATCGCTGGGGTACTTTCCCCTCCATTGGTGCGGCATGGCGTTTGTCTCAGGAAAATTTCCTGAAGGACAATGACCTGATCAGCGAATTGAAACTGCGTGCCAGCTACGGTATCACCGGTAACCAGAATGGTATCGACAACTTTGCATCCCGTGGTTTGTGGACAGGTGGAGCCAACTACACCACTACAGCAGGTACACGCCCGCTGCAATTGGCCAACCCTGAGCTGAAGTGGGAAACCACTCGTCAGATTGACATCGGTGTGGATCTGGGTATCCTGGATGAGCGCGTAGTCTTCTCATTCGACTGGTACAACAAATACACCGAAGACCTGCTTCTGGAAGTACCGCTGCCTCCGACTACCGGCTTTAGCAGCCAGTTCCAGAACTTTGGTGAAATCGAAAACGAAGGCTGGGAATTGACAATCAACGCAACGCCGGTACGCAACAACAACTTCTCCTGGGATATCAATTTCAATATCGCCCACAACGAAGGTGTAGTGCGCAAACTTTTCGCGCCAATCGAAGTGTACAACCGTAGCCCATTCCGCTATGAAGAAGGCGTACCGCTGTTCTCCTATTGGTTGCATGAGCAGTTGTATGTGGATCCGGCCAACGGTAACCCAGTTTGGCGAACAGTGAACGGCAACTCTACTACCGAAGCTTTCAACCCGAACCGTGACCGTTTCTATGTAGGTAACGCGCAGCCGGATTTATTCGGCGGTATTACCAATACCATAACTTTCAAAGGCTTGGATTTCATGATGTTCTGGCAGTATAGCTTTGGCAATGAGCAGTTGCACTGGAACCGGTTCTTCCAAGAGCATGGCGGAACCCGTAACACCGGTTTCATGACCAGCCAGCTGGACAGATGGCAAAACCCGGGTGATATCACGGACATTCCTAGAATGACCGCTGCTAACTACGCCGGTAACCTGCGTCCGTCCCGCTTTGTGGAAGATGGTTCTTATATCCGTCTGAAAAACATTGCGCTCGGTTATACGCTGCCAGTTAATCTGACCAGCAAGTTTGGAATTCAGAAACTGCGTCTGTATGTGACTGGTCAAAACGTGATTACGATCACCGATTACACTGGTTTGGATCCTGAACTGACAGGTCCGGCATCTAATCAATTGGTGCAGGGTATGGAATTCTATACCTTCCCGCATGCACGGACGTTCACAGGCGGTATAACCGTTTCTTTCTAAACAATTAAACTTTTGAAGAACCATGAAGAAGTTATTATATATTTTCATTCTATCTATTGTCGCTTTCTCCTGCGATGTGTTCGATGTAGAGCCGGAGGCATCTATCTCCGATCAGGGAGCGATCACTAATGCCAGTGGTTTGAATGCGGCGCTGGCGGGTTTGTACGATCAGCTACAAGTCAATTACTATCAGGGCGAATTTTTCTTCTTGGCGGATGTATCCAGTGACATTTCTCAGAGTGTAGGTACCTGGGACTTCTACCGGGAAATGGATACTTACGTAGTCAGCCCGGATAACCTGGAAGTACGCGACCTTTGGGCTGCCATGTACGAAGTGGTAAATCAGGCGAATAACATCATCGAAGCGGCTCCAAACGTGTCGGATGCCAACGAAGCTGCTAGAAACAGTGCTTTGGGGCAGGCTTACTTCGCTCGCGGTCTGGCTTTCTTCGACATCGCGCGCACATGGGGCGGTATTCCCGGCGTATATGGCGATCAGGGCATTGCAATCCCCACGGCGCCTTCCCGTGCGGTACAATTGTATTCCCGCGCATCGCTGCAGGAAACTTATGCGCAGATCGAATCTGATTTAATGCAGGCACTGAATCTGTTGTCTGATACCGGCGGACCAGCGCGCCCGACGAAGGCAGCTGCCCGCGCTTTACTGGCCAGAATGTATCTGCACCTGGGCAACAACGAGCAGGCTTCCAATTATGCGACGCAGGTGATCAACGATACCAAATTCCAACTGGTGGCTGATTATGCGTCCATTTTCACAGGTAAGAATACAGCTGAATCTATCTTTGAATTGCAATTCGATGCCACCGACCAGAGCACCACGCGCTTCTGGTATTACCCGGGCGCACTCGGTGGTCGCGGCGACTTGGCTGCGCATGATGAGTTTTATAATGCGATTCCCGACGGTGATGAGCGCAAGCAATTGTATGCTTTTGATAACTCTGCAAAGTTCTGGTATCCGACCAAGTACGCAAAAGCGGGTAACATCGACAATACGCATATCCTGCGCATTGCAGAAATGTACCTGATCCGCGCCGAAGCTGATTTCAAGAGCGGCAAAGGCAATCCACTGGCGGATTTGAATGCGGTGCGTACCCGCGCCAACCTTGCGCCACTTGGAGCTATCTCTAGCATCGACGATATCCTGAACGAACGTAAGGTAGAATTCGCTTTCGAAGGGCACCGCTGGTTTGATCTGGTGCGTACCGGTAAAGCGCTGAGCGTATTGGCGGCTGTACCACGTACCAACTCACCGGGCGCGCCGGCTTCGTTGACGGATGCAGGCAGACAAGTGTTCCCGGTTCCGAATGCGGAATTGAACGCGAATCCGAATATGCAACAAAACGCAGCTTATCAAAGATAATTTTTGATAAACTCGCTTCATCAAAAGCCCTGTGGTACTTCCGTCCTGCCGCAGGGCTTTTGTTTTGGCTTCTATTCAGGTAATTTCTTCAGCCAGCCCATACAACGATGAAAAAAATCAGGCTGTACATACATCATCGGGCAACCGCCAGGGACCACTTCCATACCTAATTTCTTCGCGGTCTCAAATGCTTTGGCATCATAGCTTCCCGGACCCATACCGGTGTGCATCCACACGTGCGCAATGCCTCGCGCGGCGCAATCACGCACAGCCTGCTCAGTCGCAGCGGCGGGCGTACAGAGCACGGCGCCTTCCACAGCTTCAGGAATGGATTGGACGTCAGGGTAGCAGGGAACTTCCTCTATCATATTGACTTTGGGATTCACCGCATAAACGATATAACCATTATTTTTTAGCTTATCGTAAATCAGATTGGCAGGTTGGTTTCCTTCACTGGAATAACCGAGCACCGCGATGCTTTTTAAATTCAAAAAAGCCTGGATTTTGGGTTTGTAGGAGGCATTCATGATATTTTTATTTTAAATGCATAATTTACAATAGCCTCCAAAAAAATGCACTGATGAGACTCACCAGTGCATGCAGACTTTTGTCAATGTACCGGCAACCTTCAGTTGCCAAAAAAAGGGACAAAAACTAAAGATTGCCGATACTAAAAGGCGTTTAGTACCCGCTGTACCAATCCGTCCATGGCATCGCGCTTGAGCCAGCGCGCTACAATCACCAATTCATGCTCGGGATCTACATACACCATATTGGTGCCGTTTCCGAGATGGAAAAAGGAAGATTCCGGAGCATTCGGAAGTTCTTTTTTACCCGTATTTAAAAACCAGTTCATAAATCCGTAGTTTGGATTAGCCGGCGTAGGCGTGAGCGCCATTTTTACCCAGGCTTCGGAAAGCAATTGTTGGTCCTGCCACTTGCCCCGGCGAAGGGTCAGATAGCCAAAGCGAGCCATATCCCGGGCATTGATAAACATACCGCCGCCCCAGTGACCGCCGCCACCCACCGCTTGCACCGACTGACCATCGATGATTACCCAGGAATTATCATAGCCAAACCAGCGCCACGTCGGGGAAGCCCCGATGGGATCCATGATATTTTCTTTCAGCACCTGCGGAAGCGGTTTCCGCCATACGTTTAATGCTGCCAGCGCCAGCACGTTTACGCGCACATCGTTGTATTCATATTCCGAACCCGGTTCTTTCAATTCACGCGGCAGCCATTTTGTGACATCGCGATCCGGACGGTCCGCCCAGTCGGGCTTGCCCCATAGGGTGCCCTCCCAGTTACTGGTTTGCCGCAGCAAATGATCCCAGGTAATTTTTTGGTTGTGCGCGGTGCCAAATAAATCAATGGTTTGCGGTTCGCCAATGCGATCTGCCCGGTGCAAACCCGAGGTAGGATCCATCGTGACGATGGGCGCCATGTAGGTGTAAACTTTATCATTTATATCTTTTATCAAACCCTTATCAAAAGCCAAACCCACCGTAGAGGAAAGAAAACTTTTGGTCACGCTGAACGTCATATCCACGCGTTGCACATCGCCCCACTCGGCAATAATATAACCTTTATACACAATCATGCCGGCAGCCTCGCCGCGCTCCTTGAACGGACCAATGCCGTCCCCGAAAGGCTCTCGTCCAAAACTTTGGTAGTGTGCAATTTCCAGATTCTTAGGCGTGGTACTTTCTTCTGCCATTGCAAATTGCACGGCATCCTGTACTTTAGTTGCATCCAGCCCCAATTGAGTTGGGGCGCGCTTTTCCCAGGCATCGCCCGGGGCAGGGTAATAGATCGGCGCCGATTTTTGTGCAAATAAGGTAAGCTGTGCAAACAAGATTGCCAGTAACAAGAGTTTTTTCATGGTGTGTCTTTTTTGA
>CAZGAU010000211.1:0-7944 GCA_964523725.1 uncultured Saprospiraceae bacterium | reverse complement strand
AACCCTACACCGATAAAAACACCATCCGGGTAGAACTCGTACCCGGCAGCGGCGACGTGATTAAGTTCAAATACCAGAATGGCAAGCTCGTCGGCGCGGAAAACGGCGGCGTGTTTTTTAAAAAGGTAAAGTAGCGGGTAGCAGGTTACTTTCGTTAAGTCAGGAGGCGAATCCGAGTCGTTTCCTGACTTATTCAGCGAGTGACTCAGGTAAGTTGCTCGTTCATTTTTGAAAAGTTGAATTTCTGCTTGTTACCTCTTAATTTGTATCGTAGTTTTACGCACTACAATCCAATCATTATGGCAAATCGCTACGGTACAACCTGGTGGGGACAACAATGGCTCAACGCACTTAACAGAATTGACTACTCTAACCGGCTCCCGCGCGGGCGTTCCTATGCCAACAAGGGCGCGGTGCGAGAAATTCAAATCGATAACAACCAAATTGCTGCCAAAGTGCAGGGTACGCAACGTACGCCTTACAAAGTGGAGATCACTGTACCCTCTTTTACCGCCAACCAAAAAGCTCGCGTCGCTGAAGTAGTGACGCAAAATCCATTTTTCTTGTCGAAACTACTCAACCGGGAACTGCCCACCGAACTGAACGATGCTTGTCGCAAAAACGGCGTGGATTTATTTCCAACTTCCTGGGATGATCTGCGCGGTAGTTGCAGTTGCCCCGACTGGGCAGTACCCTGCAAACACATGGCAGCCGTGCTTTATCTCGTGGCAAATGAAATAGACAAGAATCCCTTTCTGGTTTTTGAATTGCATCATTTCGATCTCTTTAAGGCCTTAGAAGGCATCGGTTACACAGCTGCCGGACAGAAAGAAATTTACATCCCCGAAATCGCATCCCTCCGGGAAGCTTATTATCCAAAGGAACCGGAGCTTCCCGAAGATTGGGAAACCACATTCCGGCAATTGGATTTCTCCAACATCCCCGATTGCAGTGATGATTTGCTCACTTTGCTGGGCGACCAACCTGTGTTCTATCCCAGTGGTGATTTTAAAGCACTGCTAAGAAAAACTTACAAAAATGTATCCAAAACAGTCTCAAAATCCACTGACATTGCGGAAAGCGAAGCGTCTTTGCCCTTTCGGCTCGATACGGTGGATGAAATAGAAATTCTGCTCGATGCCGAACTCGATTTTCTTAGCTGCACCCTTCGCGACAGTCGCGGAAAATCCATCACCGGTTACGATAGCATCAAAGCATGGATCGACTGGCTGGAAGCACTGCCTCTGGTGGAAGTAGAGCAAAGCGCCCCCGTATTGCGCGGCTTGCATCTCGCGTACCAACTGGCGAACCGATTGGCCATACACGGTGCGTTCATTCCACAACTGCTGCGGGCAAGCGCCAAACATTACCGACTGCGCTGGATACCGGCAACGCTCAACGAACAGGTGCGCGATCTTTTAAATCAGGCGGCTCCTGTTATTCCCCGACACATACTCTTTTACAAAGAAGGGAAAAACATTTATCAAGCAACCGACGCCGACGCCCTACCTGGTTTGCTGGCAATTTTCCTGAATTATTTCGTGCACATGCTCAGTGACTTGAAAATTTATGACCAAAACGAAGTGTTCCGTTTATTTTTTGCAGGCAGCATCGAAAAATTCGATCAATTCGGCAACCGGGAATACCCCGCCGCCATGCAATTGTGGCTCAATCGACTCTTTATTGCCGATAAATCCTTTGCGCCGGTACTGCAGATTGAGGATATTGATGATGGTTTTGAGGTGAAAGTCGCCATTGAAAACAAAAAAGAACCGCTGGAAACGCCCATTCCGCTGCGCGACTTGTTTCAAAAAACCGAATACAACCATCTCCGCCTCGATGCGCTGCGCGACCTGTCCATGTTGTCGGAGCATTTTCATCAACTCTCACACCTGATTGCTTCCGGGGGCGAAGAGCGGCTAATCTTCGAATCTCAAGAATTCGTAGAAGTTTTATTCAAAATTCTGCCGGTCATCAAACTGTTCGGCATCCGCATTTCCATGCCGAAAGCCTTGCAACGTCTGCTGCGCCCGCAGGTTTCCCTGGCGATGGAATCAGATGAGAACGGTATGGTGAAACTGAGTTCGCTCGTAAGTCTCGAAAATATTCTGAAATTCAAATGGCAAATCGCGCTGGGCGATCAGCACCTTACGCCTGAAGAGTTTCTCAAGCTCGTCCGGGAATTTTCTGGCATCGTCAAATGGCGCGACCAGTACGTTTATTTCGATGAAAAAGAGATCAGGAAGCTAATTGATAAATTGGAAAAACCTCCGACATTAAATGCTAATCAATTGCTTCAAAGTGCTCTGACCGAAAGATATGAGGGTGCCAAAGTAAAGCTCGATGCCAACACCCGCCGCCTGATCGAAGAACTTCTGCATGGCGAACCCGTCGAAGTGCCCCAAACACTAAAAGCTCAACTCCGCCCCTATCAACTGCGCGGCTACCAATGGTTGTACAAAAACGCCCGCCTTGGCTTCGGTAGCCTCATTGCCGACGATATGGGCTTGGGCAAAACCCTGCAAGTCATTTCGCTACTGTTGAAATTCAAGGAAAGCGGAGATATTGGCAACCAGCAAAAAGCACTCGTGATCGTGCCAACCACTTTGCTGACCAACTGGGATAAAGAGATCAAAAAATTTGCACCGGAGCTTCAAACGCATGTGTATCACGGCCCGGCCCGCACGCTGGAGCCACTCGCCGAAGCCGATGTGCTCATCACCACCTATGGTGTGCTGCGTGGCGATGTGGGGCAATTGAACAAACACAAATGGTTGCTCTCGATCATCGACGAAGCGCAAAACATCAAAAACCCTGCCGCCGCCCAAACCAAAGCCGTCAAGAAACTCAAAGCGCCCCTGCAAATTGCCATGAGCGGTACGCCCGTTGAAAATCGCCTGAGCGAATACTGGAGCATTTTTGATTTTGTCAATCACGGCTATTTGAATACACTTTCCAAATTTAAAGACGAATTTGCCAAACCGATTGAAATTGATCGCGACCAGGAGCAATTGGAGCGTTTCCGCAAAATTACTGCGCCCTTCATCCTGCGCCGCGTAAAAACCGATAAGTCCATCATTCAGGATTTGCCCGATAAAATCGAAAAGGATCAGTATTGTCAGCTTACGGCTGAACAAACTGCGCTTTACCAAAGCGTGGTGGACAATACCATGGAAGACATCGAAAAAGCAGAAGGCATCAACCGCCGGGGCTTGATCCTTAAGCTTATCACTGCGCTCAAGCAAATTTGCAACCACCCTGCTCATTTCCTCAAAAAAGGCAAAACCGATCCGGCGCTGTCAGGGAAATGTATATTGCTTTACGATCTTTTGCATCAAATCATGGAAAGCAGCGAAAAGACGCTCATTTTCACTCAGTATCAGGAAATGGGCAACCTGTTGATAAAAATGCTTGAACCCGAATTTAACCTCGAAATCCCTTTTCTGCACGGAGGCGTAAGCCGCAAACAGCGCGACGAAATGGTGGAAGATTTTCAAAACAACCGGGCCACGCGCATCCTGCTGCTGTCGCTCAAAGCCGGGGGGACGGGGTTGAACCTCACCGCTGCCAGCAATGTTATCCACTTCGACCTTTGGTGGAACCCCGCCGTAGAAGCACAAGCGACCGACCGCGCCTACCGCATCGGACAAACCAGCAATGTGATGGTGCATCGCTTTATTACGCAGAATACCTTCGAGGAAAAAATCAACAAACTATTGCTCAGCAAGCGGGAATTAGCTGACTTGGCCGTCGCTTCCGGCGAGCAATGGATCGGCGAGCTTTCTAATAAAGACCTACGCGAATTGGTGAAGTTAGGATAAAATTTTATCATCATAAATTATCAAATTTTCTTCTAAAACCCCTGTGTCGGTAAAAACTTATGATATGTCAACAATCACATTTGATATGTCGGTAAAGTTTTATCATGTGTCGTCAAAAATGTATCAAATGTCATCAATCGCATTTCATATGACGGCAATCCCAACTAAATAATCAACAACATCACTCCCTCTGTCAATGACGAAAACAGACATTTTAATGCCGCCAAAGCAGCCTTCATGGACAGCACATGATATTTCTTTGTGAACAAATGATATGTGAACAACAACAAATGATAAGTCGAAGACGAAATATCATATGTTGACGACAAAACATGGGGTTATGATGCCGATAAAAACAAACCATGAAGGCATGGCTCGAAATCATTACAAAAAGTACAGATTATTTAGTGCATGATACAAATGTAAATAACGATATTTACAATGCGTACTTCCAAAATCGGCAAAAAGGAAACCAAAAAAGTGGTATATTTGTAGTAGTTTAAAAAATAAGATTATGACGGTCGGCGAATTAAGTCCATTGCAATTAGAATTATTGAAAATCTATTCTTTCAATCCAAGCGAGACGGATTTGCTGGAAATCAAGCGCTTGCTGGCAAACTACTTTGCCGATAAGCTGATCAAAAAAGTAGATGCCGCCATTCAGGAGAAAAATATTACCGAGGAAGATTTAGAAAGCTGGCTGAATGAATTGTAGTTTTTACATTTACAAAAAATCACTATGGAAGCAGTAAATTTAATAGACCGCATCGAAATAAATCCGAAAGTGCTGAATGGCAAGCCCGTCATTAAAGGCACTCGCCTGAGTGTGCAATTTATCATTGGATTACTGGCGCAAGGCATGACTATGCAAGAGGTACTCGCAGAATACTATCGGCTCGCACCGGAAGATATTTTAGCGTGTTTGGAGTTTGCTTCACAAACACTAGAAAATACGCTTTTCTATCCACTACCAGCCAGCGCTTGATTCATGCGATTTATTACCGATGAAAATATGGGTCCTACCGTTTCCAAATGGCTAGTCACCAAAGGGCACGAAATCTTTTCGGTGTATGACGAATCGCCCGGCTTGACCGATGAGGAAATACTGGAGAAAGCCTTTCAGGAAAATTATATTGTTATAACTGGCGATAAAGATTTTGGCGAATTGGTGTACAAACACCAGCTACCGCACAAAGGCGTGGTACTGTTGCGTCTAACTGATGAAACGCCACCTTCAAAAATTAAAGTCTTAGAACAATTGCTTTCTCAATATGCCGAGCAATTGCCGAATAAATTCACGGTGGTGACTGAAATCGGGGTTCGGATTATATAATTTACATTTATCAATCCATCAGATAGAATGGTTTTTTTGTAATTTTAACAGCGCAGCGTATTGCCCTGCGCCAATGCAATGGCAGCAAAGAATTCCTAAAAATGACTAGAAAATGAGTTACGAAAAAGCCCTGGAATTAATTAAAAAAGAAAAAAAAGAAAAAAGCGGAAAACTTCATTTTTACAATTTCAACCTAAAGGAGCTCCCAAATGAATTATTTGAATTAGAACATTTATACATTCTGAATCTGAGAAATAACACAGTTAGAGATTATAGTATCTTAGCGAATCTTCCTAATCTCACACATCTTTATCTTCGTGACCCTCAAAATAAAGATTACACTGGCTTAAAAAAAATACGTAATCTAACTTATCTTAGTTTTAATTCTGATAGTCAAGATGATCTTAATTGGTTAGAAGATTTTCCAGACCTGACTGGATTAGATATTAGTTACAATAACATTTGTAATATAAATTTTCTCAAAAAGCTCCAAAATTTAGAGTATTTAGATATTAGTAAAAATACAATTGATAATTATGAAATTTTGACAGACCTTCTACATTTAAAGACGTTAAGACTTAATAATAATCATATAAGCGATTACTGTTGGTTAGAAAAAATCCCTCATCTAACACATTTATCTCTTTATAACACAAGAACTAATAAAATTGATTTTTTAAGAAAAAAATTAGATTTAGAGTATTTAGATCTAAGAGATAACGGAATATCTGATATAAGGTCATTAAAGAAATTAGTCAAGTTATCTTTTTTATACCTCGGCAGTAACAAAATAAGAAGTATAAATGCTTTAAAAGAGATGCCCAGCCTAGTTTCTTTAGATATTAGCTATAATAACATAAAGGATATTACTCCTATATTACCTATTATTGAAAAAGGAATAAAAGTTTCCTTGAGGCACTATAAAATTCAAGATCCTAAGAATAAAATATATTTAAATGATAATCCTATCGTCAATCCTCCTATTGAAATAGTAAAACAAGGTAATAAAGCCATCCTCCGCTACTTCGCTGAAAAAGAAAAAGGCGCCCAAAAACTTATGGAAGCCAAACTCCTAATTGTTGGGCAGGGCGGCGCGGGGAAGACCTCGCTGAAAAAGAAACTGCATGATGTCAACGCTGAAATGCCGGAAAAAGGAGACAGCACACGCGGCATTGTCGTTTCTCAATTAGACTGCAAAACCAATAACGGCGAAGATTTCCGCCTTAATATTTGGGATTTTGGTGGGCAGAATGTGCAGCATTACGCCCATCAGTTTTTTCTCACGGGGAGTTCGCTGTATGCGTTGGTAACGAATGAGCGCGAGCAAAATCCCAATTTTCAGTATTGGCTCAATATCATCGAGATGCTGAGTGGGAAAAGTCCGGTGCTGATTTTACAAAATGAGATCGCTGGGCATTCCGAGCCGATCAAAAACGCCGCCGCCATTCGGGAGCGCTTTGGTAATGTCGTCAATCCTTTTCAGCAGGTGGATTTATTGAAAGCCGCTACGGACAAGCGTTTCGATCAATTAAAAGAAGAAATTATCCATCAGGCGCTGCGCCTGCCGCATATCGGCAAGGAATATCCCACCTCGTATGTACGGGTGCGCGAAGCATTGGAAAACGAAGCTAAAGCTGGGAAGCATTATGTTTCCTGGTCGGCGTACAAAGACCTTTGCACCGCCGTCCATGTGGGCGATGCCGATGTGATGCAGGACATTGCCACCACTTTTACCATCCTCGGCGTTTGTTTACATTTCAAAGACGATATGGTGCTGAAAAAATTTGTTTTCCTCAATCCGAAATGGATTATTGATGCTTTGTTCGAATTGATTTATCACGAAAAAGTGATCGCGCAAAAAGGCAAATTCTCTGAACTGGGCGCGGAGGAGATTTGGGCGCATCCTGATTACGAGGGCATGGAAGACAAGCTGATCCGCATCATGGAAAACTTCGAGCTGTGCTACCGCATGAAGGACAGCAAAAACTACATCGTGCCGCAGCGCCTGCCCGCCGAAGACGAAAGCTACGGCTGGAACGAACCTCACGCCACCAAAGTGCAATATGCTTACAAGTTTATGCCCAAGGGGTTGATTACGCGCCTTACCTGCCGCCTGCACGAGAAGATCGAAGAGGACAATGTGTGGAACGACGCGGTGATTTTCGCCATGCCCAAAGCCAGAGCCTTTGTGCGCGAGGTCTATGCCGAAGAGAAAATTGCCATCGAAGTCAGCGGTGATAAACGCGGCGGCTTACTCAACCGTATTCTAGACGAAGTGGATGACATTCACCGCAAGTCGAATTTCGCTAATTTGCAAGTGGAGAAGTTGGTGCCTTGTTCCTGTCAGGTTTGCAGCGAAGCCAAAACGCCGCATTTTTTTGATTATGATTACCTCATTGAATTACTGGACGATGGCGAATACGACGAGCGCTGCAAGGAGAGTAAGAAGAAGGTGGATATTCGGGAAGTGTTGTTGAAGACGGGGATTGATTTTAAGAAGCATTCCAGAAAAGGTGATCGGGGGATAGGAAGATGGGGTGATGTGGAAGACTTGGAGACTGAGGGACGAGAAGATCAAGCGATTTTATTGCAAAAGAAGTTGAACCTCTTGAAGCAAGAGCTGATTACTTCTACTGATTCGGCACAAAGGTTCAAAATCGAACTAGACATTGCCGAAGCCGAAGCCCGTTTACGAGCAATCAAGGAATAGGATTTTGCCAATATCTTGGTGATTTTCCAAATTCCCACTTCCCATTTCGTTTTAATTTGCCCGGGCGATGGTTTTTGCTA
>CAZGAU010000210.1:0-8066 GCA_964523725.1 uncultured Saprospiraceae bacterium | reverse complement strand
GTTTATTACACCCGCGAAAACCGCATCATTATTCCTGCCAACGAGCTGGTGTCGCCCGATACCGTAGCCCTGCGCGAAGTGCTTACGCACGAGATTTTTCATATTTATTCCCGGCTGCATCCCGGCAAGCGCGAAGCACTTTATGCACTGATTGGTTTCCGGGAACTCGAAGATATATTGATTTTGCCGAATGCCATACAATCCAGGCTCTTGCTCAATCCTGACGGTGTTGACTTCGGCTACGCGATGCGGCTGGCCATTGCGAATGGTGATACGATTCAGGTGGTGCCCATTATCACTGCGAATGCGCCGGCTTACATTCCCGGCCGGGAAAGTTATTTTGAGTATATCGACTTTAATTTATACCCCGTCGTACAGCAAACCAATGGTTTTCAGGTGGTTGTAAATAATTTAGGGCTCAGCCCGATCGCGGTGAACGAACAACCCGATTTTTTCCGGCAAATCGGAGATAACACACTTTACATCATTCACCCGGATGAAATCCTGGCAGATAACTTCAAATTTTTAGTTTTGGCGCAAACCGGCGAGCAAAGTTACAGATTGCAGCGCTTTTCGCAAGAAGGGCAGCAGTTGCTACGGGAAGTAAGAAAAATTTTACAGCATGGTAAATAAATACATAAAAAGACAGGAAATTGGAGAGCCGGAATGTAAATAAATAAATAAACAAAGATAATATGCTATGCTATTTACAAAAATCCAACACTCCAATACTCCATTTCCTCTTATTCATTTTCATTGTAAAAGATGACAGGAGTCAAAAGAAAAACTGATGGCTCCTGTTTATCGGTACAAGTTGTTCAAATCATTTACCGGCGCGGACGCGGAGGTCGGGCCTCTTCCACTTTCATGCTTCGGCCCTGCAAGTCGGTACCATCCAGTGCTTCGATAGCAGCTTGTGCCTCGTCGTCATTTGGCATTTCTACAAAACCGATGCCTTTTGATCGGTTGGTGTTGCGATCCATTACGACCGAAGCGGAGCCTACTTCCCCGTAAGCTTCAAATGCTTCTGCCAGGTCCTCATCTGTTACCTTGTAGTTCAGGTTTCCTACAAAAATCTTCATTATACAAAAAATTAAGTGATGAATGAAAAGCGTAGCGAGCGGATTTAGAACTAAAACAGGCCTAAAGGACAGGCTATACTTTTACTGTTAACATAGTAAAGTTAGTCAAAAAAGCGATGTCGCCAAAAAATTGAAATTTTTATTCTTATCCCGGGGTCGTTTTTTTTAAAAGCAAAATTTTTGTTAAACCTTGCCCTCGGGCAAGTGTTTGGTCAATAAATGCGTGTTGTACTCGTTACAATGATTGTTTTAACCAACGAAATGAAACATGAAAAAAATATTGTTTTTTATTTTGATCAGCGCTCTGAGTGTGAGTGTTTTGGCACAAACCAAAACCGATTATAATAAATCTGCGGACTCCGACCCCAAGGCGAAAGCCATTATGGAAAAAGTGCGTAAGAAATACGAAGGCTACAAATCGATGGAAGCCGATTTTACCCTGGAAATTCAATTCCCTGAGCAACCCAAGGAAGTCCAGAAAGGCAAGGTAGCCCGCCAGGGTGACAAGTACCGCTTCGAATTGGGTAATATTTCCGCCATTTCCGACGGGAAAACGCTGTGGTCGATCATGACCAACAACAAGGAAGTGCAGGTGTATAATGTGCCCGAAGAAGGCGAAGACGACAGCATTTTGTCGCCGCAATCGCTCTTTACTTTTTATAAAAATGGCAAATTCGCCTACATCCTAGTCAACGAATACAGCAAAAGCGGAAAAGTAGTGCAGGAAATTGAGTTCAAGCCGCTGGATCGGAATTTTGAATATTCCAAGTTGCGCATGACGGTCAATAAAGCAACCGCCGAGGTGGTTAATGCTATTGCTTTTGGCAAGGACGGCTCACGCTACACCTTTACGATCAACCAATTGACGCCCAATAAAACCTTTGCTGCCAACCATTTCACGTTTGATAAAGCGAAATTCCCCGGCTACCACGTCGAGGATTTGAGATAGTGATTGGAAATCACAGACATAAAAAATCGTCAGGGAACGAAAGTTTTCTGGCGATTTTTGTTTTTATAAAAACTGAAAATTCCTGGATAAAGCATTAATTTTCAGCAGAAAATCTATAAAACAAACTGCGAAATGAAATTTGCGCTTTCTTTTTCCTTACTTATCCTCAATTGGGCTTTGCTCAACGCTCAATCTTACAAAACGGTACAAAAAGTGGTGCCGCTGCTGGAAGAACAGACGGTCTATCTTAATAGTCAGGCGCGTATTGGCGGTAAGCCGCGCAACGCAATCAAGATCACACTGCCCGAAAATACGGTGCAATGGTCTTACGTATTCACCACTTCCAAGAAAGAAGGTGCTTCCGAAAGCCTGAATTTGCTAAAACAAGTCACCGGTTTTGTCGCTAAGGGCTTGCTCAATTCCAACGTGATCGGCATTACGACCAACGTGGCCCTGCAGGTGGTAAAACCTACCGGCGCCGGCGTGGTAGATTTGTATTTGACCAATGAAAAAGGACAGGAGCAGTTTTTCGCCACCTCCTGGAATGTCTATAGCTACTCCAAACCCGAACAAATATTTGACGGTTCCCGCGAAAACATTAAGGATGGCACCATTTTGATCAATGAAATCAAGGATCGATCGGTTTATCTGTGCATCAACAATCCGAGCACGACCGAAGGTATTTATGTCACACTTGAAGCGGTGGCAATTGTAACCGAGCAGGAATATGTGGACGAATGGACCCCCGAAAACAAGGATAAATTCTACAATGAATGCGCAGATGCCTTGCGTTTTCAGCCGGATGCCGCCAAAGTCGTCTGCGATTGTTTCAAAAGTAAAATGATTACGCGTTATAAGCCAGGTGCTTTCAATCAATTGAGCAACCAGGAAAAAATTTCGCAGCAACAGGCTTTTATGGAGGAATGCTTAACCCTGACCGGATACGCCGAACTCAAATCCAAAGCTCGCGTAAAGGCGCTGAAGGAAGAAATTCGCGGCTTGGAATTAGTAAAAGATTATTCTACACTGGCTTTACGTTATCGGGAACTCCTGGATTTGGGCGAAGAAAATGAAGAAGTTTATTACAATCTGACGCGGAATTTGCTCTTGATCAAACAATCAAATGATGCTAAAACATTGCTGACCAAAGCCTTAGGCAAATACCCGAAAGAAACGGCCCTATGGCTGAATCTGGCGCATCAGAATCTGCTGTCAAATAATTACACGGAGGCCGAAGCTATTTATCAGCAATACCGCGGTGAAAAAGTCGCCAAAAAACTCCGCTGGGAAGACGCCATAGCTGAGGATTTCCGGGCCTTTGAAGCGATGAAAATCAGCAGTGAAAGCTTTGCCAAAATCAGGAAATTATTGGGAATCCAGTAGTTTCTGCTTTTAGTTCGGAATTTTAATCTGATAGGTCTTGCGGGCGCGGTTGCTCAGGCGCGAAGTCAGTAGCCAGGGATTAAACACCTTGAGCATGCGATAGGTCGTACCCTGTTCCACTGCAAAATCCCCAAGGTTTTCAATGCTTCCGCTCACTTCTACGATTTTGTAATCTGACATCGGCGGATAACCGTCTGCTTCATCGAGGTAGAAACCAAAGGCATTTGGGTTTTTCAAAATTTCTTTGATAGCGACCAGCCGGAAGATGTAACGCGAAGTTTCATCATTCAGATTCAAATCATAATAATTTTCGGTACGCTGGGTCTTCAGTTCGCTGGAAAGCTTGGTACCACCTACATTGTAAGCCGCGGCTGCCAGCGTCCAATTACCAAAGCGTTTTTTATAATCCAGCAAATACTTGCAAGCCGCTTCGGTTGCCTTTTCTACGTGATAGCGTTCGTCCACTTCATCGTTGATTTCCAGCCCATAATACTCAGCGGTATTTTTCATAAATTGCCAGATGCCCTTGGCGCCCGCAGAGGATACCGCATTGCGCAAGCTACTTTCAGCTACAGCCAGGTATTTGAAATCATCGGGCAGGCCATTTTCCGCCAGGATTTTCTCCATTGCTGGAAAATATTTGTAAGTGCTTTTTATATGTAATAAAGTGGCAGAGTGTAAATACGTGTTAATCAGCAGTTCTCGATCAAGGCGCTCGCGCACATCGAAATTATCCATCGGCAGGGCCTCCCCGGCAAAATCAAACGGTCGATCCAGATTCACCGGCCGGATGATCTGCGGCAAACTCTTTGAATCTTCAGCCTGACTATCCGCATTTTCCGATTTTGAACTATAGGAATAATAAGACGCAAAGAAAATAATCGTCAGGAATGATGCCAAGGCGAGGGTATAAAATTGAACTGCTTTTTGCATGGTCGTCTATTTTTGGAAAATAAAATTACAGAAAATCAGGGTAACATGTTGTTGTAAATTTGTTAAAGTGTCAGGGCGGCAGTTACAAATTCGGCAATATAAGCCATTTTTTTCTGGCAAAATTTCCCGGAAACGCTTATATTTCAGGTCAATAGCAGAAAATTCTGAAATAGTTGATTGATTCTGAAAATTTACAATTCCTCAATTATACCGATATGGGAGTAAGCATTCATTATCAGGGGCAACTGGCCAACCCAAACACCATTCATCAGCTAATCGAAGAAGTTAGCGACATTGCCCAAACCATGGGCTGGAAATATAAAAGTATGAATGAAGACTGGGACACGCCGCCTTCTGCCCGACTAGAAAGCGGCAGCGAGCCCGGCATTCGCATTACAGGAAATTGCGCTTTAAAAGGCATTCATTTTCAGCCACATGAGCATTGCGAACCAGTTTGGCTTTATTTCAATGCGCAGGGCATACTTACTTCGCCGTTTCAGGTGGCGCTCGACGCGGAGGAAGGCTACCCCATTCGCAAAACCTGGCTTTTCACCAAAACCCAATTCGGGGGCATTGAAACCCACATCACAGTTGTAAAATTATTACAATATCTGAAGCAAAAGTATCTGCCCGACCTGGAAGTAGAAGACGAAAGCGGCTACTGGTACACCGGCGATATTGCTGAATTAAAAAAACGGTTCCATATGGTAGAAGAAGGATTGTCAATCGTTCAACGGTCTATTTCAGGTGCCGGCCTATCTCCCGAAGATTCCGTCGATGAAATGATCCGCAAAATCGAAGACGCCATCCGCCGAGATGATTCAACGAGGGAAAAAAGCTGATCCAGACTGCTTTTTTTTACGATAAATCATAACATATAAAGCCGGGACAAAATATAAACTGGCAATTGTAGTCATCGTCAAACCACCAATTACTGTAAAAGCCAATGGCTGCTGCAATTCGGCGCCTAAACCAGAAGAAAATAACACTGGGAGCAATGCCAGAATTGTGGTTAAAGAGGTCATCACGATTGCTCGCAGGCGACGATAACCTGCCAAATGAACTGCTTCTTCCAGCGTATGGGTTTTGATTAATCGGTTCATCATATCTACTTTTAAGATAGCATCATTTACAGCAATGCCACCCATGACTACCAACCCAATCAACGAAATTAAATTGATACTTTGCCCTGACAAAAGCAACAAAGTTGCTGCACCCGTTATTCCAACCGGAACAGACAATAGTACAATAAAGGGTTGCAGGAGCGATTCAAATTGTGCTGCCAAGATAAAATATAATAGTGCTAATGAAACCAATGCTACGATACTTACTTCTTTTATAATATGTTGATTTTCAAAAATTTGACCAGAGAAAGAGGTGCTTACATCCGGCAGTTCTTTTACCATTTGCCGAATGTGAGAAACCAATAAAAAGGTACCATCCGGAATTACAATATTTAAAGCCTCACCGGACTTACCTGCCATCAAAAGCTTCGGATTAGATTGTTTTTCTATGTGAATAAAATACCGAAGCGGAAGCAATTCATTTTGGTTATTTACAACCGTAGCGGAATATAATAATTCATTTAAATCTTTTTTTACATTACTCAAAACAATAGGAATGTAGGCATTTGTAGCTTTCACAATACCGGAAGGACGTTGTCCAAATATTGTTTGCAAGCGAGTGTAAATACTTTCATAAGATACCTCGTACCGGAGTGCGGGTTCTTTTAAAATAGTGACCGTGTAAGATTCTTGCAAAGGTAAAAGTTCATAATTTATACGCTTTTGTTGTAAAAAGGACTGAATCGGAATAATCTCCTGCTGGGACGGTGTCTGTTGGTTTTTTGCTGATTGAACGTGCACGATCAGGTCGGGGCGCCCACCTCCGAATATTTGATCAAATACATTCTTAAGCGGCATCATGTTTGTTTCGGCGCCGGGATATTGCTGTGTAAAATATTGCTTTACATTCTGTTCAATTCGACCGGAAGCGCTTTGTTTATAATATAAAACTAATTTCGTCTCGCTAATTTCCTGATTTTCACTTGTTAACAAAAACTGTTGCTCCCCGATAAATGCGTTGGATTCAAGCAACTGCGCCTGAAAATCTCCCAGAAATTCCCGAACTCGGCGTTCATTTTCGGCAACACTGACCGGCTCGCCCCAATCAACCTTTACTTCGATCGCATTACGGCTTAGTTTTGGAAAACTTTCCTGCGGCAGCGCTCCGACCAACCAATAACTTCCTGCAATCACCCCGAGAAACAATACAATTGTGGCGAGCGGATAACGAATGGATGCATGCACCGTCCGGTAGTAAAAAGAATGCCTGGAAAGCTGCAATTCCAAAGCATTTGCGGTAGGGCGTTTGCGTTCGATCAAATTTACCAGCACCGGTATCAGAATATACGCCGCCAGCAGCGATGCGCCCAGCACCACGCTGATTGACACCGCCTGATCATAAAACAAAGCCCCGGCAATACCGCTCAGAAAAATCAAAGGAAGGAACACTGAGCAGGTGGTCAGCGCCGAACTGATAAGTGGCCGGATCACTTCATTCCCGCCTTCCGCGCAGGCTTCTGCCAGCGGTAAGCCCATGGCGCGCTGTTGCCGGATATTTTCTATTACAATGATCGAATTGTCCACCAAAAGCCCGACACCCAGGATCAAGCCCGCCAAGGATATTACATTCACTGTAATACCAAGTAAATAAAATCCCAGAAAACTCATAATCAGCGAAACCGGCACGGTAATACCAATAAGCAATGGAATACGCCATTCCCGAAAAAACACCAATAATATCAGGAAGGCAAACAAAGCCCCGTAGCCCAGACTACTCAGCAGGTTGTTAATAGAAATATCAAGAATCCCCGATTGGTCATTAGAAATGTAAAAACCGAGTTGGGGATAATCTTTTTTCAAAGAAGTCAATAAATCAGCAAAACTGGCCCGGAGGTCAAACAACTGCGCGTCTGCCTGCTTGTACATGCTGAACACCAGTGCGTCCTGTCCATTGTGCAGATACATACCGCGGCGGGGCCGGGTCTGCATTTGCACCGAGGCAATTTCCGCCAGCCGCAGCACTCGCCCCTGATGATTGAACCGGATCTGCTCGATGTCCTGCACGCTGCGCAAGGTGGACAAAAAACGCACATTGTACTGATACTGATTGTCTTGCAAGGCAATACTGCCCAGCGACAGGTTATTTTGCTGCAGGATCGTTTCAATATCTTGCTCTCTGAGTCCCAGGCTTTGCATCGTGGCAGCATCAGGAATGATGCGCACTTCCGGCTCGGCGAAACCGCTCACATCCACAAAAGCGACCTGCGGCAGCTGCTCGATGCGACGCTTGAGAACCACCCGGCTGAACTCCGATAGCTCCAGCAAGGCTTGCGCACGCGCCTCCGCCCGGAGATTGTCCAGGTTTTGCGGCGCCACGCTCAAATAAAACACAGGAATATCCGACACATTGGCTTTGATCACGCGGGGGCGCTCCAGGTCGCGCGGCAGATAGTCCATCGCCTGGTCTATTTTTTCATTCACTTCGATGAAAGCGAGATCGGTATTGGTGCCGAAGTCAAATTCCAGGGTGATGGTCGCGTTGCCGTTGCGGGTTTGGCTGCGGATGTCGCGGAGTTTACCTACCTGCAATAATTGGTTACGTAAGGGGGTAGTCACCGTATTTTCCAATTCACGCGCAGAAGTATTCGGGTAGCT
>CAZGAU010000209.1:0-8129 GCA_964523725.1 uncultured Saprospiraceae bacterium | reverse complement strand
GCATTAAAATTTAATGGCGGCTGCCAGGGCCCCAAGGCCGCCAATGGCCCCCACTCGAGAACTTTGCGACTCTTGACCGCGCGGGGGGGTCCCGGTGGACTTTTTTACTCGCCTAGCCCACCGCTACAAAAAACCCGTAGGATGATCGCGCGATTCGCTCGCGTTGCTTAGATCCGCAAAAAAGCCACTTTTCCGGTAGGAATTGCCACTTTTCCGGTAGGATTTGACCACTTTTCCCGTAGGAATTCCGGTAGGATTTTGATTTTCGGAAAACCCGATTTTGATCAAAATTTTTGCCCCTTTTTTTCACTTTTTTCATGAAGGTTTTGAGCAGGCGCCCCCGGCACGCCCCGGACCCCCACCACATGACGTATCTCGGGCCGCTCTAGCACGTGGAAGGGTCCATTTTCGGATCGGACCAGGAGCGGCGACACATTTTTGAAAATACCCCAAAAAACAGGCCTGAGCTCTCCCACGGCAGAGTCCAAATTCCTACCGGTTTTTTTCCCCCCCGGTAGGATTTGCTTTTTTCGTGGTAGGATTTGTCGAAATGCGGTAGGAATTTTCCCGGACTCTGTTTTTTCGCGGTAGGATTTCGAGTTAAGGGTGGCCAAACCTGCTCGAAAGTAAACACCGGCCAGTTTTGCTATATATAGGGGACAAAAAGTCTTCGGACTCGGGACCTCATTGGTAGGCTGGTCGTTTCAACCGACCCTCGCCGTCACCATTGGGCCCGCCTCTACCAGCCGACGCGCCGCCTTGGGCCCTGCGCCCTTGACAGCCGCCAGCGACCACGGCCACCGGCGACTCGCTCGCCAACAGGCCATTGTCGGTTCTGTGTTTTACCCCACAGTTCCGGATTTTGACCCACCAGAAATGGGGGGTCGTCCGGCGCAGGGTCTAACCCCACCGCTCAGGATTTTACCCCACCAGAGAAGCGCCTAGTGCGCGACTCTGCGGTAGTCCGGTGACAGACCGACCAGTTATGACCAGAGGCCGACAGGTTGCGTGCCTGGAGGTTGACGGACATCTGACTAAGGAGTTGTTGTATCGATATCGCCGATATCGCTTACATACAAACGGCGCGGGAATTGGCAGGCCGAGCTGTAACAGCTCAGTCGAGTCGGACCCGCAGCGAAGGGGCGAGCCGGAAGACTTCGGTCCACGACTCGTCTCTAGCAAGTTGCAAGTAGTACGAGCAGAGCCGGCGCGGTCGTTCGAGGACGTCCAAGCCGGCATCCGCAAGGAAGATGAACCTATTGGCCTCAAGGACTCGTCCTGAGATGGTCGAAATCTGGTTGATCCTGCCAGTCTACAAAGCTTGACTTGGAAATTAAGCCATGCATGTCTAAGTATAAGTTACAAAAAGCGAAACTGCGAATGGCTCATTACAACAGTTGTAATTTATTTGATGATTTTCTTACATGGATAACCGTGGGAAACTAGGGCTAATACATGCGTAAGGCCTCCCGGCCGTATTTATTAGTTTCAAACCAATGCGGCGCAAGTCGCTTTGTGAGGAATCAAGATAACTGATCGAAGCCAATCTTTTGGCTAAATCATTCGAGCTTCTGACCTATCAGCTTGTTGTTAGTGTATTGGACTAACAAGGCGGTAACAGGTGACGGAGAATTGGGGTTCGATTCCGGAGAGTCAGCCTGAGAAACGGCTGACATTTCTACGGAAGGCAGCAGGCGTGAAAATTACCCAATCACAATTCGTGGAGGTAGTTAATAGACATAACAGTCCCGGCCTTTTAGGTATGGGAATGTAATGAGCTCAGTCTAGACAGCTGGGCGAAATCCATTGGAGGGCAAGTCTGGTGCCAGCAGCCGCGGTAATTCCAGCTCCAATAGCTTTGTTGAAAGTTGCTGCAGTTAAAAAGCTCGTAGTTGAATATCCGGCGTCTCTGACGTCTGCCCGAATTGGCTGTAGATATCGAAAGATTTTTACTGATCGATCTGGCGTTTACTGTGAACAAATTAGCGTGCTCAAAACAGGCTTTTGCTTGAATTTTCTAGCATGGAATAATAAAATACGACTTCGCTCATTTTATTGGTTCTTGGACGAAGTAATGGTTAACAGGAACAGTTGGGGGCATTCGTACTTAAAAGTCAGAGGTGAAATTCTTAGATTTTTTAAAGACGAACTAATGCGAAGGCATTTGCCAAGGATGTTTTCATTAATCAAGAACGAAAGCGTTGGGATCAAAAAGGATCAGATACCCTTGTAGTCAACGCCGTAAACGATACTAACTAGGGATTGGTGAGGAAAACCCTCATCAGCACCTAATGAGAAATCAAAGTCTTTGAGTTCTGGGGAGAGTTAACGTATTCAGCCGAGTACTGGAGGCTCCAGAATGCTTTGGTTTCAGAAACCCTCCTAGACCAGCTCTACACAGTCGGGCAGCAATGCCTGGCTAGTCGGGAAACCGGCAACACTGTCAAATTGCGGGAAACTCGTAAAACCACGACAACCGCGGCTCGCCGAAAGGCGAGTGCAGCAGCAGGCGTAACGGCCTGTGGATGGTAATATCGTCGGGGGTACATCGATTATCCGCAGCCAAGTCCTACAGCGCAAGCCAGGGATGCAGTTCAGAGACTAGACGGCAGTGGGCTCACGCCTAAGATATAGTCCAATCTTTGCAGAAATGCAAAGCGAAGGCCGGGAACGGCGTTCAAGATCTAATACAAATGATGGTCGCAAGGCTGAAACTTAAAGGAATTGACGGAAAGATACACAAGTCGTGGATTCTGCGGCTTAATTTGATTCAACACGGGAAAACTTACGCAGGCAAAAAGCTAAAAGGATTGACAGCTTGATAGCACTTTCTTGATATGGCAGCGAGTGGTGCATGGCCGTTCTTAGTTGGTGGAGTGATTTGTCAGGTGAATTCGCCTGAAAGAGGGGAGGCCGCAGGGCCGATCCTAGTTGAATGATTAACTCAGTTCGAGCAAGCGCTCACATGCAGGAGCTGAGACCCCGGGTTCATTCAGCGACACAACCTGGTTCGGTGGAAGCCGTTCGGCTAATACCGAGGCGAGATGGTTAGCGGCCATCCGTCGTAACGCACGCAAAGGTGTGGGTGTGGACTGGCAACGGTCCGCGCTTAAGGTACGTGCTAATCCGCAGCGCAAGCTGTACTTCCTGACGACGGCTGCAACCGGAAGCAGGGAGTGGGAGTTCGGGCAGGAAATGGCTCGGGCAGTCCCGGTGGGAATGTAATTCCCTTAACGAACGAGATCTTCACTTGCTAACTAGTCGCTGTTAAAACCTAGCAGTTGACTTCTTAGAAGGACTACGATTCAAAAATCGTGGAAGTCGGAGGCAATAACAGGTCCGTGATGCCCTCAGATGTTTGCGGCCGCACGCGTAATACCATGATTAGCACAATAAGTTCACCTAATCCGAGAGGAGCTGGGTAATCTTGATAATGCTAATCGTGCTTGGGATAGAACCTTGCAATTGTGGTTCTTGAACGAGGAATGACTAGTAAGCTGAAGTCACTAACCTCAGCTGATTACTGTCCCTATCTTTTGTACACACCGCCCGCCGCTCCCATCGATTGAGTGTGTCGACGAGTTCTCCGGATCGTGTCCTCTGGATTTCGAGAAGTTGTGCAAGTTGATACACTTAGAGAAGGGATAAGGCGTAACAAGGTTTCTGTAGGAGAACCTGCAGAAGGATCATTACCGCCATTCATACACCTGGGCAGACCTCGGTCTGCCTGGAAAAACTTAAAAACTAAAAAAATGAAAATTTTCAACGGTGGATATCTCGGTTCCCACATCGAGGAAGAACGCAGCGAACTGCGATACGCAATGTGAATTGCAGGACCCGCGAGTCATCAGATCTTTGAACGCATTTAGCACGGGTGGGAAACTCCCAGCCGTATGTGTGTCTCAGTGTTGAACTTATTACTCCAAGTGCGGCTGAACATCGTTCCCCCGCCAAAAAGGAGCGGCTTGCGGCCGGTCTCGTGAAGTAGTCACCGCTTCGGCGGCGATCTCACGCGTCCCGGTCGAGAGGCCGCAGAGCTCGTCAGCTTTGAAAATAACTTAAACCTGAGACAGGCAGGACTACCCGCTGAACTTAAGCATATCAGTAAGCGGAGGAAAAGAAATCAACTGAGATTGCCTTAGTAGGGGCGACTGAACAGGCATCAGCCCAGCATTAAAATCTCCGGCTCCTGGCCGGCGAATTGTAATCTGCAGAGCCACGTTTGTGATCGGTTCCGGCATAACTCCCATGGAAAGGGGGGTCAAAGAGGGTGAAAACCCCGTAGTCGGTCGGACCCGCGCAGCACTCGTGTCTTCATAGAGTCGAGCATCTTGGGATTGATGCTCCAATCGGGAGATAGACTTCTTCCAAGGCTAAATACAGGTGGGAATCCGATAGCGAACAAGTACTGTGAAGGAAAGACGAAAAGAACTTTGAAAAAAGAGTTAAAAGACTTGAAACCGTTGAGAAGGAAGGTCTGGAACCCGGCTAATCCTGGGAAAAGAGGGGCGTGTAGGAAGGCTTTAGACACTCGCGGTCGATGGTCTCTGCAAGCGTCTACTCACTCTCCGGAAAGGCAGGATGAGGTGCGCACTCTGAATAGCTTACGCGAAGGAGGACGACGCCTGAGGGAATTTTTTGATTCTGCCAAAACGAGTTCCAAACAACCGTCTTGAAACACGGACCAAGGAGTTTAATTTACATGCGAGTTTGCGAGTGCAAAACTCATAAGCGAAATGAAAGTGAGTCCAAGGTGCCAAGCCATTCGGCAGCAGCATCGGCCTTCCCTGATCTTCTGTGACGGGTATGAGCAAGAGCATGTATGTTAAGACCCGAAAGATGACGATCTATGCTTGAGTAGGATGAAGCCAGGAGAAATTCTGGTGGAGGTCCGAACAGATACTAACGTGCAAATTGTTCTGCGAACTTGAGTATAGGGGCGAAAAACCAATCGAGTCTTCTAGTAGCTGGTTCCTTCTGAAGTTTCTCTCAGGATAGCAAGGACAACAACGCAGTTTTATTAGGTAAAGCGAATGATTAGAGGCATCTGGGGCTCAATGTCCTGGACCTATTCTCAAACTTTAAATTGGTAAGAACCTTTGGTTTTCTTAATTGAACCGAAGGGAGGAATGCGTGTTCTTAGTGGGCCATTTTTGGTAAGCAGAACTGGCGATGAGGGATGCTCCTAAAGTCGAGTTAAGGTGCCTAAATTGCAAGCATCAGACACCATAAAAGGCGTTGATTCGTTCAGACAATCGGAACGTGACCCTGAGAGTAGGTATCGTTTAAAGACCGTTTCCCACCCACCGATTTAACGGATCAGCCCTAAAAATGGATGGCGCTATATTGCAATACCGACACTCGACCTTCAAGGCAAAAAGCAGTCTTGAAGAGTAAGAAGGCGTGGAAGTAGTGCTGAAGCCGCGACGTGAGTCTAGGTGGAACTGCTTCTAGTGCAGATCTTGGTGGTAGTAGTAATTATTCAAATGAGAACTTTGAAGGCCGAAGCAGAGACGGGTTCCGTGAGAACAGCAATTGGTCACGGGTTACTCGATCCTAAGGCAAGGCGGAAACGCTACGAAGCAGTGCTCCACTGCGGTGCCGAAAGGGAATGAGGTTAATATTCCTCAAGTTTGCAATGGATCCTGTGTGGCAACACAAACAACCTCGGAGACATCGGCGCGTACCCCTGGAAGAGTTTTCTTTTCTTCTTAACCGCTCGAAGCCATGGAATTGGATTATCCAGAGATATGGCCTTAAGGCGGGAAGAGCAGTTCATCTTTCGGACTGGTGGTGCGTTCGCGACGATCAATGAAAATCCGAGCGCGATTCTAATCCATTCAAAATCGTACCATAACCGCATCAGGTCTCTAAGGTTAGCAGCCTCTGGTCGACTAGAAGAAAGTCATTTAGGGAATTCGGCAAAATAGATCCGTAACTTCGGGAAAAGGATTGGCTCTGAGGACTGGGCACGCATCCTTTTATCTACAACTGATCTTAAGCGACTCAGGGCCTAGCCTTAGGTTGCGGTAGTGATTTTGGAGATTCTTGGCTTGTGTGCGATCATCAGTCGCCTCAGAACTGAAGCGGTCAAGGGGAATCTAACTGTTTAATAAAAACAAAGCTTTGTGATGTCCCGAAAGGGTTTTGACACAATGTGATTTCTGCCCAGTGCTTTGAACGTTAACGTGAAGAAATTCAACTAAGCGCAGGTAAACGGCAGGTGTAACTATAACACTTTTGAACAACCTGAAAGTAACAGGCGACACAGCCCGTGGCTGGACACTGTGTGATTCGCCTAGTCGCTCTGCTGAGTTCGGGCAAGCGCCCGCTTTGAGGAACTCACTCGAGGAAGCGGCAACACCACCTGGTTCGAGGGACCTCCTGGAGTCGCGGGGATAGCCACCCGCGACGTCGACGGGACAATCTCGATGCGAAACAGAGTTGCGTCTGTTCGCGGTAACGTGCGGAAAGGGGTGGGTCTGCTCTGCAGGCTTAAGGAACGTACTATTCCCCTGCGCAAGCAGGCTGACCAGATAAGGGCTCAAAACCAAGGCTGGTCGGGAAGTGTGACGCACAGGGAAGGCAACATATCTGTGCTGATTTCGGTTGTTGAAGTCGGGGCGCGCGCGTCTCGATTAAGAAGGTAGCCAAATGCCTCGTCGTCCAACTAGCGACGTGCATGAATGGATCAATGAGATTCCTACTGTCCCAAATGACCATCTAACGAACCCACAGCCAAGGGAACGGGCTTGGCAAAATCAGCGGGGAAAGAAGACCCTGTTGAGCTTTGAAGAAGAGTGACATTGTGACGTGGCAATTGGGGTATAGCGTAGGTGGGAGGTTCGCCAACAATGTAACACCACTACTCATTTCGTCATTTTACTAATTCCGTAATGCAGAGCTCCTCCGGGAATTCTTGCGCTAAAGTCCGTAAGGACCGATCTGGGCGGAAGACAGTGTCATCCGATTTTCTTGACTGGGGCGGTACATCTGTTAAACGATAACGCAGGTGTCCTAAGGCGAGCTCAAAGAGAACAGAAATCTCTTGTAGACCAAAAGGGGAAAAGCTCGCTTGATTTTGATTTTCAGTACAAATACAAACTGTGAAAGCATGGCCTATAGATCCTTAGATTTTACAAGTCTTAAATTTGAGGTGTCAGAAAAGTTACCACAGGGATTGACAAACTTGTCCCAGTGGCCGGATCTCCCCGGCTGCTAGTGCGGCCCGCCCCTCGGAAGGCGGCCCCCGCGCGACACACCTGGATGCTGGAACCTCCCGAAGCTCGAGTACCAAGCGGCTTGCCGCGCAGGATGCGGAGACATCCGGGTGACAACCTCGAGACAGGGACGACCAGCAAGCGACAAGGCCACGGCCGCGCGCTTCAACGACTGGAAAGGTGTGGACTCTCCGGAGTCTAAGGCACAGTCTATTCCCGGCAGGAATGCCGCCTGGCTCAGAAGTCGTCCGAGACTTTGACCCCAGGGCTCGACCAACGAGGAAATGCGTTGGCAGGAGTGGTGTCCAAGAACTGACTTGTGGCGACCCGAGCGTACAGAGCGACGGCGCTTTTTGATCCTTCGATGTCGGCTCTTCTTATCATTGTGTTGCAGAAGGCACAACGTGTCGGATTGTTCACCCGCTAATAAGGAACGTGAGCTGGGTTTAGACCGTCGAGAGACAGGTTAGTTTTACCCTACTGATGAATTGATGTCGCGACAGTAAGTCAACCTAGTACGAAAGGAACAGTTGATTCAGACATTTGGTTAATACGGTTGGTTGACTAGCCAGTGCCGTGAAGCTACGTCTGTTGGATTATGACTGATCGCCTCTAAGTCAGAATCCATGCTGGAAAGCGACGTCCAATCAATAATAAACGAAAACGCATAGGGGAAACCCAAGTTCTCTAAGGTTTGAAGTTCTGCTTCGATAAACGAAGCTGAGCCAGGCCAAAGATCAATTTCGAATTATTATTGACTCAAATCGCATGTAGACGACTTGATCGAGAAGAGGTATTGTAAGTCAGGGAGCCTTTGCGGCGACCTATTAAGATTCATCCTCCTTCTCCTGATTTGTTCATCCTCCCCGCTTCTGTCTGGTGGGGTAAGTTTCTGCACCGGGCGGCGGG
>CAZGAU010000208.1:0-8150 GCA_964523725.1 uncultured Saprospiraceae bacterium | reverse complement strand
GAACACCTGCAAAGTCATTTAATTACAAATTACGATTTAGAAATTGATAATATAGCTCCTTTTACCATTCAAGGTTCAATACAAAACGTCAAAACTGATTTTCTTCGTCATGCTTACCCTTTAGTACAACCACTTTTGAAAATAGATACGCTCAGACTTGCTTCTTTGGAAGATATCGCTGCCATGAAGCTGAATGCAATCTCTGTGAGTGGACAGCGAATGAAAGATTTTATAGACCTTTATTTTTTATTAGGACTTATGTCATTGGAAAAAATGCTAGAGGCTTATCATAAAAAGTATAGCCATTCCAATAAATTAATTCCACTGAAAGCAGTAACCTATTTCGCAGATTTAAATACGGATCAGCCCTTTCCCAAAATGAGTCAATCTGTAAAATGGAAAGACATTGAGAAAAGATTGAAAAAAGCCGTAGAAAAACCCTATCAAATTTTTGGTTAGGCACTTATCACCAAATCCCGTACCGCCTGTATCCAGCGGGGATCATCGTTCAGGCTTGGCACCAGATCGACTTTCTCACCGCCCATTTCCTCGAATTCTTCCTGGTATTCGTCACCGATTTCGATAATAGTTTCCAGACAATCCGCTACAAAAGCAGGACTGAAGACCAGCAGGCGTTTGGCGCCCTTCTTTGCCCAGGCTTCGATGGTGACGGCGGTGTATGGTTGTATCCAGGGATCATTACCCAGGCGGCTTTGAAAGCAAGTGGTGTAACGGTCGGGGCTTAAGCCCAATTCCGCAGCAATGGCGCGGGTGGTGGCATGGCACTGCGCAGAGTAGCAGAACTGATTGACGCTGGAAATGCTTTGGCAGCAATTCTCTTTTTGCAGGCAGTGATTAAATTCATCGGCTTTGCGGAGCTGGCGCTGCGGTAATCCGTGATAGCTGAACAGAATGTGATCGTAGCTGTCGATATCAAATTGGCGGGCGTTGTCGGCAAAAATTTTGATGATTGGAGCGTAATCGTAATACGAATTAATGAATTTGATATTGGGAATCGTGTCGCGCTGACGGAAAATACGCATCACTTCATCGTGCACCGAGCCGGTCGTCGCCGAAGCATACTGCGGGAACATCGGAAAAACAGTAATTTCGGAAACTTTCTGCTTCATCAGTTTGTCAATCGCCGATTCAATCGAAGGATTTTGATAACGCATGGCAAGTTCTACTATGTAATCTTCGCCAAGCAGGTCTTGTACGCCTTGGGTCACCACTTCGCCGTAATACTTGAGCGGGGAACCATTCTCGGTCCAGAGCTGTTGATAAGCTTTTGCCGATTTGCCGGAACGGAAAGGTGCAATAATGCCGCGCACCAGTAAGTTACGGGCTACCCAGTTGATATCAATGACCCTGCGATCCAGCAGGAATTGTTTCAGATAGCGATAGACCGCACCGCGGCTGGGTTCGTCGGGCGTGCCGAGATTGACAATCAAGACACCTTTTTTGGATTGAACTGCCATAATGTGTAGCGGCAACTGAAGTCGCCGATATTTTTGTTAAATTATTTGCTGGCGGCTAACCCCGATAGCAATCGTGATGCCGTTACACAGCGAATCTACAACAAGCCTGCGTTTTGCTGGTTTAAATTTACAGTAAAATAACTGTCATAATCGTTTGGAAGGTGGTAATTTTGCAACTTGATTAATCAGAAGCGAGAAAAGAGAGTACAGATGCCAGATTACGCATTATTTCGTCTGACTTCTCTGTTCTGAGCTCTGACATCTTACATAAAACAAACCAATGAAAAAGCCTTTAATTCTTGTTACTAATGATGATGGAATCACCGCGCATGGCATCAATGCCCTCGTAGAAGTCGCGAAAACGCTGGGTGATGTGATCGTTGTGGCGCCGGATTCAGCGCAATCGGGTATGGGGCACGCCATCACCATCGCCAATCCGATCCGCTTGCATCCTGTGAATGTATTCAAAGGCGTGGAAGCCTGTTACGAATGCTCGGGCACGCCGGTGGATTGTGTGAAACTCGCCCAAAATGTGGTGTTGAAAGGAAGAAAAGTGGACTTGTGCGTTTCCGGTATCAATCATGGTTCCAACGCCTCGATCAATATTATTTACTCTGGTACGCTTTCCGCGGCGATGGAAGCTTCACTGGAAGGCATTCCTTCGATCGGTTTTTCGCTGCTCGACTATTCGCACGAAGCGGATTTTGAACCTTGCAAGCCATTTGTAAAACAGATCATGCAGTACGTGCTCGAAAACGGCATGGGACACGGCAATCTGCTGAATGTCAATATTCCCAAACTATCTGCTGAAGAAATAAAGGGCGTCAAAGTCTGCCGCCAGGCGGATGCGCGCTGGGTGGAAGAATTTGTAGAAGCAACCGATCCGCGCGGCCAAAAGTACTACTGGCTCACCGGGCGCTTTGTAAATGAAGACCTTGATCCGGATACCGATATTTGGGCACTGGATAATGGCTACGTCTCCGTCGTGCCTTCGATGCATGACTTGACCAATTACGAAGCGTTGAAAAGAATGAAGGATATGGAGGATATTGGGGTAGAGGGTAGAGGGATGAAGGTAGAGGGATGAAGGTAGAGGGATGAGTTGGAGACCAAGTGACCTTGTGACTGGGAGATTATGAGACTTGGTGACAAGGAGATTTGGTGACTAAGAGACGAGTGGGACTATGTGCCTATGTGTTTTCAAAAAAACATGCAACTTTGAGTTACAAATTTCATTATAATTTTATCCGAACCCTTACAAAATTGACAAAAAACAAAAAACATGATTCGAAATAAACTTTGGATTGGTCTGGTGATTGGTTTGATTGTGCCGTTTGTCGGGTATGCCATTTTACTTACTATTTATGATCAAATGGATGCGCTGGGCTGGACGAGCAGTATCGGTTTTTCCGCCAATTTCCGGGTGCGCACGCTGGGCGTGATCGCGATCTGTCTTAATCTTATTCCACTCAATATTTTCCAGCGCCGACGATTTAGCGAAGCGGTACGTGGTATTGCCATTGTTACGGTGATTTATGCCATCGCCTGGGTGGCTTATTTTGGAAGCTCCATTTTTGGAAATTAATCATCTTCTTCTGTTTGCGTTTTAAAAACACCATAACACCCCGTACCATAACACCAAAAGTATGAAATACTATATCATTGCCGGTGAAGCTTCAGGTGATCTGCACGGCTCCAATTTGATCAAGCAGTTGAAACAAAAAGACCCTGAGGCAAAGTTTCGCGTTTGGGGCGGTGATCTGATGGCCCAAGCCGGCGGAGAACTGCGCAAGCACTACCGCGATCTGGCGTTTATGGGTTTTATAGAAGTTGTAAAAAATCTGCGCACGATTTTACGCAATATCGAATTTTGCAAACAGGATATCCTTGATTTTCAACCTGATGCGCTGATCTTGATCGATTATCCGGGTTTTAATTTGCGTATCGCTAAATGGGCCAAGGAGCAGGATTTTAAAGTGATTTATTACATCTCGCCGCAACTCTGGGCCTGGCACGCCAGCCGGGTGCACGATATCAAAAAAACGGTAGATAAAATGCTGGTCATCCTGCCGTTTGAACCCGATTTTTATAAAAAATATGATTACGAAGTAGAATTTGTGGGGCATCCGCTGCTCGATGTGGTGGAAAATTTCCAACCCGATGGTGATTTCTTACAAAAGCATGATTTGGACGGACGCCCTATCATTGCGCTGCTGCCCGGTAGCCGAAAGCAGGAGATCAGCCGTATGCTGGAAGTAATGCTGACCGTGGTTTCAAAATTCCCGGAATATCAGTTCATTATCGCCGGCGCACCTTCGCAGGATCAGGAATTTTACGAATTCATTTTGGCGAAAGCCGACGCGAAAGACGTACAACTCGTTCAAAATCAAACCTATCAATTACTCAGTCATGCCCAAGCCGCTTTGGTTACCTCCGGCACCGCTACGCTGGAAACCGCGCTTTTTGATGTGCCCGAGGTGGTTTGTTACAAGGGTAGCGTTGTTTCTTATGCCATTGCTAAACGCCTGGTAGGCAAGCGGATAAAATTTATTTCTTTGGTTAATCTGATCGTGGATCGGCAATTGGTTAAGGAATTGATCCAGCATGAGTTGAATCCCAAAAACCTGCAACGGGAATTAGCCGCCATTTTAAACCCTGAAAAAGCCGGTGAAATCAAGGTCGGCTACGCCGAATTACGCCGAAAGCTGGGCAATGCCGGGGCTTCCGGGCGAGCGGCTCAGGTGATTACTGATTTTTTAAAATCCTAGGCTACCGCTTTTTGCCTTTTTAAAATAAACGCCGAGATCAGGGCATAGGCAAAGCCAATCATAAATACCGTTATAAACATGATAAAGGCTTGAAACCAAGGATTCATAAATAATTCCTGGTTTGTTTCAAATTGTGCCAATTGCTCCGCAGACATATTCGCCAAAGCATATTCCGTCCATTCCGCTCCTTTTACCATAAAAAAGATCACAGTATAAATGGCAAATGCAACGGAGGGTAGCAAGGCAATCAAACTGCCCACGCCCAGGGCTTTCCCGAAGGTGATCTGCCCGCCATTTTGCTCATCGCGGTAGGCTTTTACACCAAAATAAACGAACGAAAGCGAGATAAACATAGACACATAACCCAGGAGTTCCGAGGTGTTGTAATCAACCGAAGTGCCCCAAATTGCCCAGGTAACGCTGAAAAAGACGATCATCAGGGCGCTGCTGTACAATCCAAAGCGAAGAATGAGCTTATTCATAAGTCGAGTTTTTTTATAGTTACAAGATGCTGCAAATCAAGGAGATTTTAAAGAAAAATGCATCCGACGAAAGTAGGATTTGTCAGGAATTTAGTCAAATGATACAAAAGTAGGAGGCAATCCAGAGCCGGTTTTTTTTCGTACATTTCCATGACTGTACTTCCAAAATCGCACTTTGATCCATGCTATTTTATTTCAACCAATGGAGCTCGCTCTTATTGCCCTTTTTTATGCAGGGTCTTATTTTCGCCGGGCTCCTGCTTTGGCGCGGCTTCCGCGAAGAACGCCTGCCGGATAAGCTGCTGGCAGCGCTGATTCTGATCTTTACGCTGCGGGTTGCCAACTGGATGCTGGGCTTTGCACACTGGTACGATGCGCACGACTGGCACTCCACCTTTATGTTTTATTTCCCCTTTACCTATTGGTTTTTGATCGGTCCGTTGGTGTATTTTTATTTCCGTAGCCTGACCAATCGCGATTTTCACTTCAAAAAGCGGGATCTCCGACATTTTATTCCTGCTATCATAGACCTGGGGATTATGATGTTTGTTTTTACAAACGATGTAATTATAAATCACTGGCTGCGCGGGGAAACCTTTCCCTATCATTATGGCACGCAAGGCAGGCTGCGCATGGAAGGCATTCCGGTACTGGATGAGATCATGACCATTGGAGCGATCATTTCATTATTAATTTACTTTTTTATTACCATCAAATTATATCGCCGTTACCGGAATTATTACATCAACGATCATTTTTCGGATATTGCGAAAGTAAGTTTTACCTGGCTTCGTAATTTCCTGTATGCCGTTTTGGCTGCGGTTCTGATCTGGCTGATTTTTCTGCTGGTTGACCAGTTTGGCGCAGAGCCCCTGGATTATGTTCAATTCTGGTATTCCTACTTCGCCTGGGGCATTATTATTTACTACCTCAGCATTTCCGGGTATTATACACGACCGGAGGCGTCTTTGCAATTACAGTTTGAACCGGAAAAAAACAGTGAAATCAGGACAGAAGAGCCCATTGATGCGGATTTAAAAGCGAAACTGTTACAAACGATGCAGCAGCAGCAACCCTATTTACAACCAGAATTAACGCTTAACGATTTGGCAACTGAGCTGAATCTCGCGCCAAATGTGCTTTCCAGGGTAATCAATGCCGGTTTTGATAAAAATTTTAATGATTTTATTAATACATACCGGGTGGACACCGTCAAGCAAAAGCTGCTTGATCCGGATTTTGCGCATTTGTCGTTGCTCGGTATAGCTTTTGAATGCGGCTTTAACAGCAAAGCGACGTTCAATCGGGCTTTTCGCAAGCACGCTGGCGTCTCGCCCTCGGAATTTACGGCGTCTCAAAAAATGAAACCTGTCTCAAATTAAGATTTTGAGGTGCTCGAGTGAGATTTGAGGCGCAGTTTTTTCAGAATCCCGCCACTTTTGCTTCGACAATTAAATTTTGATCACCCAAAATTAATCGCATGAGACTGCTCATTTTTTTGCTACTAATGTTCAATCAGCCCTTATTTGCCCAGATAGAACTTACTTTTATCTTATCTGAAATGCCCGATCTCAACGGAAAACGCATTGGCATTCGCGGAAGCGTGGCGCCTTTATCCTGGGAAAAAACGATCTTTTTGAACCTGAAAAATACCCAAAATGCTGAAATTCAATTGATTTTTAATCCAAATGAAACCACAAGTTTACTGGAATACAAGTACGTATTCGAAGATAAAAAAGGAGAAGTTACTTACGAATTGGCGGGGCAGGACAATCGCTTACTGGTGCTCACCAAGGATATGGAAACCGGCATCGAAGATCGCTGGAATATCGCTAATCCCGTTGACATTCGTACTTTACCTAAAATCAGTGCAAAAGATTTGCTGGTAGATTTTAATATCTTGCGTGAAGCTTTTCTGACCTTGCATCCAGGTTTGTACCGTTACAATTCGGAGCAGGAAATTCAGCATCAATTAGCCGCCCTTCAGTCTGCGCTGAGTCAGGATTTGACTTATGCTGAAGCGTATCTCGCTATTTCCAGATTTGCCGCCAGCATCCGATGTGGGCACACCTATGCCAATTTTTTCAACCAAAATGGACTCATTCAAAGAATTATCCTTGGTCAGCCGGATAAATTGCCTTTTGCTTTTCGTATGGTGGATAAAAGAATGATTATCACCAAAAACGCATCGGAAGACGAGCGATTTGCTCCCGGAACGGAGATTTTGAGTATCAACGGCGCACCCGTGGCTCAGGTACTGGACAGTCTGCTCACGTTGGTAAAAGCCGATGGCGACAACGATGCCAAACGTTTGAACGATTTGCAGGTGGCGGGTTATGATTATTTTGAGTCGTTTGATGTGTATTTTCCCTTAATATTTCCGCCGGTGGAAGGAACTTATGATATTCGATCCAAAGATTTAGTAAATAACAAAACGCTAGCGGGTAAAGTATTGTCTATTACACGTAAAGAGCGGACCCGGCGCATCAATGAGCGCTACGGTGATCTTCCACAATCACTGGAAGACCTGTGGTCATTTGAAATTCTGAATGCGCAAACCGGATATTTGAAATTGGGCACCTTTGTCATTTGGAATTTTGAAATGGATTGGAAAAATTTTTTAAAAGAAAGTTTTAATACTTTGAAAAAGAACAAAATAGCAAACTTGATTATTGATGTGAGGGGTAATGAAGGGGGGCTGGATGAGGTGCTTGCCGAGCTTGGAAAATATTTGCTCAAAGCTCCATGTACGGTCGATAATTATGAAACCCGTGTACGGTACGTCCAGATTACTTCTTCGATCCAGCCTTATTTATCAACCTGGGATAAATCGGTTTATGATTTATCTGGTAAAGTGGCGCCGACGGACAATAGTTTTTATACTGTTCCCGGAGAACGCAAGCAAAATACTTACCCTTCAGCCCGTAATCCTTATCAAGGCAGGGTTTATCTGCTGGTCGATGCGGCCAATAGTTCGGCCACTTTTTATCTGGCGCGGCTGGCGAAAGAATGCGGATTTGCCACGCTGGTTGGTCAGGAAACAGGGGGCAGTCGCCGAGGACTTAATGCAGGCAATACCTTGTTCTTGCGCTTACCGAATTCAAAAATCGAAGTCGATATTCCCATCTTTGGTACTTTTCCGCGTAGCGAACAGCCGGCCCGGGGTATCAAACCTGACTTTGAAGTGCAACCTAAAGTAAATGATATAATAAATGGAATCGATCCAGAGCTGGAATTTGTAAAAAAGCTGATTCAGGAGCAGAAATAAGAATTCGTATTAATAATTATCATCCTCATTTTCAAAGGGTTGTTCATGTTGGTAAGGGCAGCACTTTTTTATAAAATCCCGATTCGCTTGGCTTTACTTACTGCCTGGGTGCGGCGCCGCGCGTCGAGTTTCATCAATAAACTGGAAACGTGCG
>CAZGAU010000207.1:6587-8151 GCA_964523725.1 uncultured Saprospiraceae bacterium | reverse complement strand
AAGTGCATTTTATGAAATTATTTCGGTATTTACAACAGCCCGTTCCGAACAAATGATGCGTGAATTTTGATAAACATTTTTTACTTATGTATTTTGTACCGGATAGTTTTTGTAAAACAGAGATTAAACAAAAGACGTTAGACATTGGATTTTGTGCAGCGTTCACCAATACACCGTTAACCGATATACCGTTACAATTATGCAAACCATAGATATCCGTACCACTCAAAACGTCACGATCGAGTACGAATTGGCTTCTTTGCGGGAGCGGGCGCTGGCTTTGCTGGTGGATTGGCTGATTGTGGGGGTGTTCTACTTCGTGCTCTTGTTTTTGTTGGTTGGGGCGTTTGGTGATGCGCTTTTCAGAAATGGATTCATGGTCTATTTCGTTTATATTGTTCTGCCTTTTGGCGGTTTTATGGCCTACCAATTTTTCTCGGAAATGCTGGCAAACGGGCAATCCTGGGGGAAAAAAGCCATGGGAATTAAAGTTGTACGTGTGGATGGCGCCGAGCCCGGTCTAAGTGATTATTTTCTGCGGGCGATTTTTCATATCATGGATACCTTTACTTTTGGGGTGATCGGGGCATTGTTGATTAGTTCTTCGCCAAAAAACCAACGCCTGGGCGATATGACGGCGAACACTACAGTGATCCGCGTCCGGCACCAGGTGCGGTTTCGCCTGGAGGATATTCTCAAAATCAGTTCGATTGAAAATTATCAGCCGGTTTATCCCGAAGTGCGCCGCCTGAGCGAGCAGGATATGCTTTTAATCAAACATTTACTGACGCGTTATCGCCAATTTCCCAATCCCGCACACGCCAAAGCCGTCAACGAAGCGGTGGCTCACCTGACCGATATTCTCCACATTGAAGAAAAACCGCAAGATAAAATCGAGTTTTTGAAAACCCTGATCCGGGATTATATCGTTTTAACCCGATAAATTGTAAATTCGCGTCCCAATTGCAGAATAGAATGGGTAACAGGAAGAAAAAAATTTTAAAAAATATACACATTTCCGGCATTGCCGATAAAGGCAAAAGCGTGGGCAGAACCGAGGACGGGCAAGTCGTTTTCGTAGAAGGCGTGGCGCCCGGCGATGTAGTAGATGTGGTGGTATTGCGCAAGAAAGCAGGTTTCATGCAGGGCAAACCGACGCATTTTCATCAGTATTCTGAAGACCGGGTGGAACCGTTTTGCGAGCATTATGGGCTTTGTGGCGGTTGTAAATGGCAACATCTGAGCTATGAGGCGCAATTGCAGCACAAACAAAAGGTCGTTGAAGACGCGCTTCGTCGCATTGGCAAGGTGCAAGTGCGAGATTTTCTGCCCATTATGGCTGCTGATCCAACGATTTATTATCGCAATAAACTGGAATTTACTTTTTCCAATCGTCGCTGGCTGACCCAGGAAGAAATCGATGCCAATAAAGAGTTTGAACACCGCGCCGGGCTTGGTTTTCACCGCCCCGGTGAGTTTGATAAAATTATTGACATTACACATTGCTGGCTCCAGCCAGAGCCTTCTAATGAGCTTCGCAACGGCATCCGGGAGATTGCTTTGG
>CAZGAU010000207.1:0-6487 GCA_964523725.1 uncultured Saprospiraceae bacterium | reverse complement strand
AAAAAGGGGTTGGCAGCAATTTGCTACACAACCCGTAATCATAATCCCAAAAACTAATCTTTATATTTCTTTTATGCTTTTTCTTCTTCCCTAACCAACAACTGGAAGCCGTTGCCGTGAATGTTGACGATTTCGATGTTTTCGTCGTTTTTCAAATATTTCCGCAGTTTGGTGACGAAAACGTCCATACTGCGAGCCGTAAAGTAATTATCCTCTCCCCAGATTTTTGTCAATGCTTCCGACCGGGGCAAAATATCATTCAAATGTACCGCAAACATACGCAAAAGTTGCGCTTCTTTGGGAGATAATTTTGTTTTTTCTTCCTCCGGTCCGTCCAAATCAAAAGTCAAGATACGAAGAGGATAGTTAAAATGGTATTTTCCAATATGAAATTCTTTAATTTCTTCCTTAGGATCGGCCTTTTGCTGGCTTCTTTTCAAAATTGCCTGGATACGGTAGAGCAACTCTTCGGAGTTAAAAGGCTTGCTGATGTAGTCATCGGCGCCAATTTTAAAGCCTTTGAGCACATCGTCCTTCATGGTTTTGGCGGTCAGGAAGATGATGGGCATTTCGGTGTCTTTCTCGCGGATTTCCTTGGCAAGCGTAAAACCATCCTTCTTTGGCATCATGACGTCAAAAATGCAGAGGTCGTATTGCCCTTTTTTATAGCTTTCTAGTCCCTGCACGCCATCGGTCGCCAGCGTTACCTCATAGTCATGCATTTCGAGGTAAGACCGGAGTACGTCGCCGAAATTCTGGTCGTCTTCTACCAGGAGAATTCTGTTATTTGCCATTTTCAATCGTTTTTCTTTAGGGTGATTAGTTCGTTTTGAATTATTGGTTATTTGTTAATTGGGTTTTGAATGTTTAACAACAAAGCGCAATCTGCCCCAAATAACAAGTAATAAATAACTATTTTATACCAATCACTTAATTATATATATTTTATACTTTAAACGGGAAGAACAAGATAAAACTGCTGCCCTTGCCCAATTCACTTTTTACATCAATATTGCCTTTGTGGGCTGTCATCATCGCTTTTACATAACTCAAACCCAAGCCAAAACCTTTTACATCATGCAAATCGCCGGTGTGCACGCGGTAGAATTTGTCAAAAATGTGTTTTTTGGCTTCCTTGGTCATACCCATTCCCTTGTCTTGCACGGTTACTTCTACGCCGCCTGAAACGTTGCGGGTATGAATGGTAATGTCCGGATTTTCGGGGGAGTATTTATTGGCGTTGTCCAGTAAGTTGTTGATAATGTTTGAAATATGTGTCATGTCGCCTTCTATAACCGGATTGTTGGCTTCCAGAACTGCCTTGGCGGAGCCGTTGCGTTTTTCTACCTGCAATCCGATATTTTCAATCGCATGATCAATAATTTCGTGGAGATTGACTTCGGCGAGTTTCAAGGAAAAATCCTGTTTCTCGATCACCGCCATCTGCAAGACTTTCTCCACCTGATTATTCATACGAATATTTTCCTGTTTTATTATGTTGGCGAAGCGCCGAACCTTTTCTTCATGCGAAGAAATCATAGGACTGCTAATGGAATCAGCCGCCAGTGATATGGTTGCAATTGGGGTTTTAAACTCGTGCGTCATGTTGTTAATGAAATCGTTTTTCATTTCCGAAAGTTTTTTCTGCCGGAAAATGACGTTGATCGTATAACCGAAGCACAGCAAAATAATGGTGGTGAAAAGCAACGTCCCGATAAAACTCATCCATGCGGAGCGCCATACGTAATTGTTCTTTCCCGGGAAGTGGATCATCAGCAAGCCGGGCGATGGCGTTTCCTGGGGGAATAAGTTGACATTATATCGGGAGGTATAAATATTTTTATAACCGGGTAGAATCTCCGTCGGCGCTGCATCTTCTACCGTGTAATGCCCGTCCAGGATGACGAAACTGTTGGTTTCTTTGGAAAACACGCCGTAATTATAATCGATATCAATACCGCGGTTGGCCAGTTCCTGATCGAGCACAACCTGTAGATGCTTTAGATCCACGCGCTCCGCTAGAGGAATGCTGTGGGTGCCTTGCTGATAATAAGCCCATAAGGTTCGGTGGGCCTTGTCGCGATTGATGGTGCACTCCGGGCAATCGCAGGTATTATAAATATCTTCCATCAATTCATCCAACAATCCCGTTCCGCCAATCGGTTTGGTCTGAGGGGAATTAGGACCGGGAATTAATTCTTCCAGCTGATCCGTCGAAATCTCCTGCTGAAAATAATTAGTGGCATAACCATTCAGGGAGTGGCTGAAATATTCGCGTTTTTCTTCTTCTTCCAATCTTTGCACTACGGTTTTGAGCGCGTCCATCACGTCTTTCTCAAACTTATCTTCATTGACATTGATGGATGTGAAAATCAGACTCATCTGTAGCCACATCACGCCGATCACCGCCGCACTCATCAAACCAACTATTATCCAGATCGCTTTTTTATTCATTGAAAGCTGATTGCTATTTATAAAGGCGCAAACCTCGAATGTTAAAAATTCCGATTTCTACAAATTTAGAGATTCGCAGCACGCTATGTTGCACTTTAACGAACATTTAACGCCGTGCAATTCAAGTAATTACTAATCTAACAACGGATTATCCATTGTTAAATTTTGCAATCAAAAAACGTTCTCGAAATTGGAAATGTTTTGTGAGGCAGATTTTTTTGTGACTTTGAGAAGGAGAGACTGGGTGACTTTGGGACCGGGAGACCAGGTTCATTCCCAAAGTCACCCAATCTCCAAGTCACCCAATCTCCAAGTCTTTACTGTAGCTGGAATCTTACCACTACACCGCCCGCAGCGTCGGTACGCGGGAAACCGGCAGAAGTCTTTGGTACGTTCCGGCGGTAATCGAAGAACAAGCGCAGCGACAAACGCTGATTGATCTTGTATTCGGCGGACGGTGAAAAACTTAATGCATAATTTCCGCGCGTTGGTTCGATGATACCCTGATCCAGTAGGTGATTAAAAGTTACATCATCGCGCAGTGAAAAATTGAATTGCACATCCAGGTCGTTGTTTTGCAATTGGCCGCCACCGCCACGCCGTGCCGGTGTGTTTTGTGGTGTTTGCTGAGGCGTCGTTCGACCACGATTATTTTTGGCTTTCTTGTTGCCGGTCAGGAATCCGATATTTACATTTTGCATCAAATAACCGAATCCAAATACCATTTCTTTCACTTGAGTCTCGCTGAGCTGATTGCTGATAAAACTCATTGCCAGCGTTCTGGATTTTTTATAATCAAAATTGAACGACATACCGTTTTTCAAAGTGGCACTAATTGCCAGCAAAGGCTGGAAGCCTTCCTGGATAGCGACTTCCGGAATTTCCAAGCGCGGATAGAAGTTACCGTTCAATTCATTAATACCACCATTTGTTCGCAGGAAGTCCAGACCTGTATTGAATCGATTCACTGTCAGGGTAGATTTGTATCCGTGCGTCAGACTGAAATTCTGGAACAACTCCTGGAATAAGGGTAACCGCGATAATCCATTGTAAGTCACGCGCCAGTTGGGGCGAGGCTGATTGTCAAAAACATTCAGTTCGACCGCATTCGGATCCTGATCGGTGTAAGCTGCAATAAATGCCGGTAACAACACCTCCTGTTGTGTACGGCCGTAACCATTGGTGTAGCCTTGATCCGCCAGGTCGGGATTTTCATGCTGCCCGGTGCCTAAGCGTTGAGAAATGGTCACCCGATTGTTTTCAAAAGTTTGGAATAAGCTTCTGATTTCACTGTTGCTATCGTTAAATAGGGTATTCAAAGCAAAATAAGAGATCGTCATCGAACCAATATCCTGGGGCACGGTGTGTTCAAAATCGGCACCACTTTCCAAAACCTTGAAATACTCAGAGTGTGTTTCCTGATACACCTTGGTTGCCTCAATATCAACACGGAAATCACGGAACGGCTCTAGAGTCAATCGCGCATCTACATTTTGCGTATAACTCTGCACTACTTGTTGATTGAGAAAAACGTTGGACGAAATCCAGCGACGATTCTGGTACAACCAGTCACTACCCGAGCGGTATTGACCTTGCTCCAGATTGCGAATATTCGGTTGGAAACCGGCAACAAAGTCCCATCCCGGCGCATTAAAACTTGGCCCCATCCCCAATAGCTCTGCTTGGGGCGTAAATCCGGGAATAATGGTGCCAAAGCGTTCGGTATAGTTGAAGCGTGCACTTCGCAGGAGTAGCAGAGGGCGAATAAGCGCACGCGTCAGCCCACTTGGCTCACCTTCGGGTCTTTTCTTTTTATCATCGGCGGCAGGTTGTTGTGGCTGCTGCCGCGGATTCGTGGGCTGGGCCCGGTTTGCGGGTGGCGTCGGGCGGTCAATTTTTTTGAGGAAATCGAATTTATTATACAGGTTTACAAAATTCAAATCCACTGAAAACTGGCGTTCCTGACTGTTTTGAATCAAATTACCCAAACTGTCCACGTTCAAAGCTGCTGCGGTCCAGCTATAATCAGCCCGGTAGCCGGCTCGTGCCTGCACCCAATCCATATAGGGTAGGTAACGAATCGGTAACTGATAACTCAGAACGAGGTTGTGGCGATAATTTTTGGTACGCCCCAAATCCTTGATATTGCTCCAAATACTGTCTCTTCTGAACTGATTTACATCTGTGATCGTAGGATCTTCGCGGATCGCGATCTCATCGGGCTCATCAATTACAGCAAGGTTTACTGCATTGAAAGTAAAATTCAAAGACTTACTCAGATTCCATTGCAAGCCATAATTCCGATCCCAGGTAAAACGCTTGTTGTAGAAAATGCTTTGTGCGTTGTCGCCGGTGAAGCGATACTTGGTACGATCGAAGCGCCGATCCATGATCGTGCTGAAATTGAAAGAGTTAGGGAGTGGATTGAAGTTGAACTCCGAAAGTAGCTTGAGGTATTTATCGTTTTTAATCAGTTTTTTAAAAGGCTCAATATAGGTTACGTTTCGGCTGTAGCCATAATCCAGACCGCCCGTCCAGCGTTTCTGCTCGTCGAATTCGATGATGGGGTCGCGCCGGTTGGTCTCGGTATAACCATAGGAAACGCTGAAGTTTTCGATATCCCAGGGCTTGGGTTTACCTGGTCCCGTATTGCCACCGCCGGAGCCAGGGTTTTTACCTACATCGGTAAAGTTGAAACTCTTGATCGTGGTCACGTCTTGCGCTAGTACTCGAATAGAATCGCGCTCATTGCCGGTTTCTGCGTTCTGAATTTTCTGCTTTAAGGGAATATCCAGATCGTAGGGATCGAATTCTGGGGACTTGGTTTGATTGGAAAGCTGACCAAAGAACGGCAGGCGAATGCCCCAGGTTTCCGGGAAGAATTTGCCGAGTTCAAACTTACCAGCTACATCATAGCCAAAGAGTTCGTTTCGGCTGCGCTGCTGTACTTTCTGATCCAGCGCGCCAAAGCCGATACTGCTGTAGTTGCCGGCAAAGGTCACATTGCCAAAATCCGCTAACTGTAAATCGAGTCGTGCAATAGCAGCTACACCGCCGCGTTCATCCAAACCGACCAGGCGCATCTCATTCACCCAAACCTCAGCATTGTAAGCCGCTCCGTCAAAGTTCTGGCGGTTGCGTACGCCTATCATCGCAATTTTTACATAACCGATGTTCGGATTTCCTTTTACTTTGATCACCCTGGACATTGGATTGCCGGGGTCAATCACATACTCAAACACATCCGTAACTGAAAAATCTGCATTATTCCGTAGTTGCTTGATGTCGATCAAAGAGTCAAGTGGAATATCAAAATCATTCTCCGGGCGCCATACCTCCAGTTTGTATTCAGTAGAATTTGGATTGGCATTCAGTCGCTCCACTCTCGACATCGTCAGCGGAATTTCGTACTCGTAGTAGTTGTTCTTGATATCGCTACCCAAACGAATAAAAACGCTCAATTCTCCATCTTGAATGCGTTGATTATCAAGTGCTTCTGCGTGCACAAACATCCGCAGGCGGTTGTACACACGCATGTCAAAGTCGATATTTTTGAAAACCGCTTTGCTTTCTCCGTCGCATAATCCCTGAACCACCATTGAAAGCGACTGCTCGTTTTGCAGCGCATTGAATACGCCCAATGACTGCTCCCGCTGGATACCTTCCGGCAACACATAGTTGAATGGCTGACGGCCACTGTTCTCTTCAATATTCACTGCATCCACGTCAAATTCTGCCGGTACTTCACAATTGTCGATACCGATCGGGTCTTCAGATAAATCCTGCAAGTATCGCCGCCATTGGTTTCGCACGAGTTCAAGCGTGGCAAAGCGCAAGGTAGTACGGGTTTCGAAGCCATGCATGTACATGCGCATAAAGCGAATGGAGCGGAAATCGCGAATTCCACCTACGGAAGTGCGATTGGACGTGTTCAGTGGAATACGGAAGCGATACCAGATACGGCGACCATCCTCACTCACCCGCTTATCGGTGATAAACGGAGTCGAGCTCTCGTCAAGCTCGCGCGGATTGG
>CAZGAU010000206.1:5656-8336 GCA_964523725.1 uncultured Saprospiraceae bacterium | reverse complement strand
TACATGGATTTTCGGGGGGCACAGAGGCCACGGCGTTCAATCCCAGAGCGGTAGCTGCGATGGAACGGGCTGGGTTTAAAATTTCAAAACTTTATAATACAGAAAATCCCAATTATGAGGCGCGCTTGGGAAAGTCATTTAGTCCAATTATCATGTTTTCAAAAAAATATGATGATCCATTTAATCCTGCCAAGAATTTCGCGGCAGTGATGGTTTGCTCCGAAGCCGACGCTGCTTGTCCGATCGTATCGGGTGCGGAAGAACGTTTTGCCATTCCTTACCAGGATCCCAAGCATTATGATGATACCCCATCCGAAAAAGATCAGTACGATGAGCGTTGCCGCCAGATTGCGCGGGAATTTTTCTATCTGATGGCGCATGCCAAGCACAAGCTCGTACTTGCCAGAGAAAAGGATTCAACAAAATAAAAATTTGAAGCGATCGCAGCACTTTGGGCAGCAGGGCTCGGAGCGCTATTTGACTTTTCCCTCCAGCGTCTTGATTGCTTCGCCCGTTCGATCCATTAAAAATCGCTCCTGCTGGTATAATTCATAAAAATATACCGCCAGCAAAGAAAGATGAATCTGATTTTTTTCCATATCAAATAAGCTGGGACTCAGGTAGAAATTGGCAATTTCTTTCCAGGTAAGTCCTACCCCATTTGCTTGTAATTCGTATACATTTGCCAGCGCATAAATCGTTTCTTCGTCAAATAAGCTCATCGCTCCGGAGAGTTGGGCCGTATTCCAGGCCGTCGTTTGGAGTTCGGGAGGCATGATGCCTCGTCGGGCTACGCTACTGAGAATTTGTTTCAAAGGGCTATCAGAAAGAGCTTCGCCGGTTGAATTTGTCAAAATGCTATCCAACCCAGCGTTCACCTTTTGATGGTAAGGCATCACGATTTCCAATTCTTCATAATTATGCTTCAGTTCCTGGAGTACCATATTCAGTGCTTTGTCGCGTTGTTCCGCTTGCTCCTGCCCTTTGCGCCATTCGTTGATGAGCAAGGCAAACAGAATACTCAGCACGATCAAAAAAGACTCGAATAGTAGTTTTTGCCAGCCCAGCCGCTGAATCCAGTTGGTACGTGGGTTTTTCTGCCGGGTTTCCGCAGCGTTTTTGTGTTCCGTTTCCATAGCTTTTTAAAAATTTCATTCAAAATACGGAAATTCCGGCAATTCCATCACCCGCTTGGCTTGCAACAGGTGGCGCTCCTCGTGGTTGGTCAGAATGCGAAAGGTATTGCGAAGCGAATAAGTTATTAAATTCGATACCGGCGAAGTAATGATAATTTTCCGATGATTGTCAATCGAATCAAGGCGTTCAAAATAATTCACCAATTTTTGGTTGTGGGTTTCAAAATCCGATACAATCGTCGTGGGAATATCGCTCTCCCGGGGCTCAAAGACATTCATGGTTTTGGATCTTCTCCGATTGTGCGGGGATAGCGCTTTCACCAGCATACCACCCCACATACCAGGCAATACAGGCACTTTCTCCCAGAAACGGGCTGTTTTTTTCCCTCTTAGTATATCATCGAAAATCGGAAAGTATTGCGAATTAGAGACCATTAAATGATCGAGGCACTGCCCGATACTCCAGTCATCAGGATTTGGTTTCCAGTTGAGCTGTTCTTCATTCAAACCGCCAAAAATTTCCCTGGCTTCCTGGCTGACGCGCTCAATCCGGGTAATACACTCGCTCAAATAGGGGTGTTTCATACGATTGTAGAATTTTTGTTGCTTAAAGATAAAAATTCCGCAACCATATGAATCCCAACAAAATATAATTTTTGCCTAGAAATTGACTTTTCGCACTTCGCCGCCCAGGAATTTACGGTTACCTTTTTGCTCCGGATCACCTTTGTACTCTATCTGTCCGCCTAGACTAGCATAAGCATCCAGCGTTTCGTTGGCTACTACTTCTACCTCACCCCCGGTACCAGCGCGCGCGTAGGTGTTTTTACACTCCATCTCCATGGCGAGGTATCGACCGCCGGTATTGGCCTGAGCTTTCTGACTCACGGCTTCACCACGCAGTTGCAAAATACCGCCCTCGGTAGCGCCACCTTCGAGTTTATTGACTTTCACGTGCAGCATCACCTGTGCACCACTGGTAGCGCGTACCTCCAGGTAATCGCCTTCTATGAAATGATCCGCTTCGATTTCCGAACCAGCATTGCCACGAATCGAGCGTAATTCTTTATAAGTCACTGTAATTCTTACTTTTTCATTTTTATAAAAAATCGAATTAATCAGACTGAGCTTAAGCGTTTGCCCTTTCACATAAATATTGACTTCGTCCTCGGGGATGCCGTAGGTTTCAATCAGAGCCTTATGCTCGTCGCCTTTTACGAGTTTGACTTCAATATTGCCGGTGACGGTGAGTTCGTCAAAAAAATCGAGCTTGTATTCGGCTTGCGCCATAAGTTGCTGAGATGCAAGGCTCAATAAAAATGACGCGATGGCGAAAAATATCCTTTTCATTGTTGTACTTTTGATGATAAGATGCTTTTTTTGCAAAATCCCCCCTATTATTTCAATTTATTTACATTTCAGCTGCGATAAAGTTGATTTTTTTCGAAATTTGCGACTTCGATTTTATGTTCAACGCTACAAAGCTCAATGTTCAATAGTTTCCTCAACCTTGAACTCTTGAACTCTTGAACCCTTGAACTTTT
>CAZGAU010000206.1:0-5556 GCA_964523725.1 uncultured Saprospiraceae bacterium | reverse complement strand
TTGAACTTTTAACTTTTGAACCTTAAACTTTTGAACCAAAAAACATGAGTCAACAAGCGGAATTCTTCAAAAAACTGACTGCCCACTGCAAGGAATATGGTTTTATCTATCAATCCAGTGAAATATATGATGGTTTAGCCGCCGTGTATGATTATGGACCTTACGGTGTAGAACTAAAAAACAACATCAAGGACTATTGGTGGCAGGCTATGGTGCAAATGCACGAAAATATTGTGGGCATTGACGCAGCAATTTTTATGCATCCCAAAACCTGGAAGGCTTCCGGGCACGTGGATGCGTTCAACGATCCGATGATTGACAATAAAGACACCAAAAAACGATACCGCGCCGACCAGCTTATCGAAGGTTACATGGAAAAGCTGGAGGACAAAGCCAACAAAGAAGTAGAAAAAGCCCGCAAGCGCTTTGGCGATTCGTTCGATGAAGTAATGTTCCGTCAAACCAATGAGCGGGTAATGCGATACGCTGAGGAACGTCAGGCTGTCGAAAACCGCCTGGCTACCGCTATGACCAACGGCGATATGGCCGGCTTGAAAGCGATTATTGACGAATTGGAAATCGGTGATCCTGAAGGTGGCTCCCGAAACTGGACAGACGTGCGCCAGTTCAACCTGATGTTTTCCACTCAATTGGGCAACATTGCGGGAGAAGAAGAGAAACTTTACCTCCGCCCGGAAACAGCGCAGGGTATTTTTGTAAATTTTCTGAATGTGCAGAAAACGACCCGCCAAAAGATCCCGTTTGGCATTGCGCAGATTGGCAAAGCCTTTAGAAATGAGATCGTTGCACGGCAGTTTATTTTCCGAATGCGCGAGTTTGAGCAGATGGAAATGCAATTCTTCATTCCGCCGGGCACAGACATGGAATGGTACGAATATTGGAAGGAAACCCGCATGAAATGGCATAAAGCACTGGGTACACCCGAAGAAAAATTGCGTTTCCACGATCATATTAACCTTGCGCACTATGCCAAGGCTGCCGTAGATATTGAGTTTGAGTTTCCTTTCGGATTCAAGGAACTGGAAGGTATTCATGCAAGAACCGACTTTGACTTGCGCAGCCACCAGGAGTTATCTGGCAAAAAATTGCAATATTTTGATCCGGAAAAGAACGAAAGCTACGTGCCACATGTGGTAGAGACGTCCATCGGTTGCGACCGGATGTTCTTGGCGATGCTGAGCAATGCTTTGCGGGAAGAAGTCGTACCCGATGCGCAAGGTGAAGATTCCAGCCGCGTGGTGATGAAATTGCACCCGGCATTGGCGCCGGTGAAGTGCGCGGTGCTGCCCTTATTGAAAAACAAGGAAGAGCTCACCAGCAAAGCCCGGGAAATTATGGATCAGCTGAAATTCTCGTTCCTGTGCCAATACGATGAAAAAGATGCCATTGGTCGCCGCTACCGCCGCCAGGATGCGATCGGTACGCCTTACTGTGTGACCGTGGATTTTGATACCCTCGAAGACAACACCGTAACCATCCGCGAGCGTGACTCGATGCAGCAGGAGCGCGTACCGATTGACAAAGTGGAGCAGATTGTAAGCAAAGGAGTGGATATGAAAGGTTTGTTGATGAGTTAAGCATCCCATTCTTTAAAGCATAGACTGAAAGCCTTTCAGGATAAAAGAAATTTTGGGAGGCTTTGTTATTAATTAAGACTAAAGCGCCAGGTATTATCAAAACTTACATGAAATAAAGGCTTGATAGTGAATTGAGAGCAAAAAAAAGTCGTACTTTGAATAGTACGACCCCCAAAAATTATAATCCCATGAACATATCCAAAATCAAAAATTTTCACCAAAATATCTGTTAATATTTTGAATATGACAGATAACTGGTGTATCTTCGCATCAACAAGAAAAGAAATACTACATTAACGCTATCTCAACAAATTGTAATCTCAGCCCGTAAAGGGGATAATCCCATGAGCATGACCTAAATCGGAGGCGAAGTACCAATTCGCCTCTTTTTTATTGACGCGATTTATCTTTATTCGGGATGTTTAATTCCTAAAAGTGTGCATCGTCCCGAACTGTGGTTCGGGACGACTTACCACCAACAAATTATAATCCCATGAACATATTCAAATTTGCTTGCCAGTTCTTTTAACCAGCATTTTTTCTATCGTCCTCATTTTCTCATCAATCACGATACAAATATGCAACGACTATCTTCTAAGAACAAGGACAAAAATAAGCCTTTGTGAAAATAAATTTAGACTCCTGCGCGTTAAACCCTTTCCCTGAATACAATTTTTAAACTAAATTTGTGAAAAAATAAATAAGTCAAAATCTTTTTTTTCAAAAAAAAAATTGAAAAAACATCCACTTTACCTCTCGACTTCAAAACAAAAAAGCTCCTGACTGAATTTGCCAGAAGCCTTTTTATATATTGTAAACTATTAATTATCAGTCTTTTGACTTCGTTTCTTCTTCTTCTTCTTCTTCTTCTTCTTCTTCGGTAAGATCTTCGATGGCATCTTCTACTTTATCCTCAATGACTTCTGCCACTGCCTTGACGGTATCCACCGCATCCTCAATCGCGTCTTCTACCCGCTCTCTCAGCGTAGGTTTATCTTCTTCCTCTTTTTTTGCTTCGACGGACTCAGATTTACTTTCTTCACCTTGAGCTTCCGTTTCCTCTTCTTCTTTATGCGGTTTGTCACCCACGATCTGCCCGGCGGCTTTCACAAGCTTATCCTCTTCCTCCTTGAGCTTTTGTTCGCGCTCTTTCATTTCCTGCTCAATCTTTTTCTGAGCAGCTTTTTTCGCTTCTTCTATCTTTTCGCGCTCTTCTTCTTTTTTCTTTTGCTGCGCCATCCGTTGTTCCAGCTCGGCTTTGGTGTTCATCATTTCGCCCAGCTTTTCTTCTTTGGAACGTATGCGCTCCTCGATCATCTTGATTTTAGCCTGACGAATCTGAGCCTCAAGCTGACCATCTGTTCGCTCAATTTTCCGCGATTGGAATTCCAGGTCGTCGCGGTCACGCTTGATCGAACGCTCCATTTTTTCAATGGCAGCCAGCAAGCCGTCGTAGCGTCTTTGCAGACGATCCACCGGTGATCTGTCTTCACCGCTTTCTGGACCGAAACGTTTTTCTTTAACCGTTTTAAAGGCGGCGTCCAATCTTTCCCAAACCTCCGAACGATGCTCGCGGCTCAGTTTGGAATCCCGGAATTTTCGCTGAATATCTTTCAATTCATCAAAAATAGGCGCCAACCGCAAGCCGTCGCTTATTTTTTTCTCGATATTGCTGAGAATTTCCATGAAACGCTCGTGATTCTCTTCAGACACCTTGTCAAATTGTGCATCCAACTTGGCGCGAAGTTCCTTCATTTGAGCGAAGAGATCATTGATGGAGTCCCGGAGGTTGTCGGAATGTTCTCTAAGGAGATTGCGATCGCGAACCTGGGTCTGAACCTTATCCCAAAAGCCTTTGAGCTCGTCCCAGACATTACTGTCGTAGGATTCCAGCTTTTCGACGCGGTCTTTCAACTCTTCGAGTTCAGTGTTGTAAGCATCATTGAGTTTGGTAGAAAGCACCATAAAGTGCCACTCCGTTTGTGCCCTTTGCACCACATCGGTTCGTTCTACCTTAAGTTCTTCGGGGAGGAGGTCATCACTGACGGTCAGCTCGCGCTCCGATTCAGTGTAACCTTCCGGAAAATCCAGCGGCGTACCATCGCGCCATTCGTCCATCATTTTCTGATGGAATTCTTCGGTAACAACGTTTTCGGGAAAAGTATAAATATTCACCTTGTTGTCTTCCGGTCTCAATTCTAATGCAATCAGTACGCGTTCGTTTTGGGCATCATTTCCCCACAGCACCAACCTGGGTTTCATAGATGTTTCTCGTAATTTTCGTTAGAAAAATGTAATCCACAGCGATACAAGTAATTGAATATCTATCAAATTTAAAAAAATGATAAGCAAACCGCTAACTTTTACCGCTTTTTTTACAAAAATGTAATTTATCTGGATATCAGACAATGGACTTTAGACTTTTGAAAAGCGAACATAAAAACGATCATTCCAGCCATCCAATATCTAAAATCCGAAGTCCAAAGCCTTTCACAATCACGCTGTAACCCCTTCGCTTCCAATCAGTTTGTGGGAGAGCAAGAATTCAGCGATCTGTACCGCGTTGGTAGCAGCGCCTTTGCGCAGATTGTCGGCAACTACCCACAGATTCAAGCCATTTTCAACCGAGTCATCCCGGCGAATGCGACCAACAAACACTTCGTCTTTATTCTTCGACAGCAGTGGCATCGGATATTTGAAGTTGGCGGTATCGTCCAGCACAATGATGCCTGGCGTTTCACTCAACAATTTTTTTACTTCGGCAACATCAAATGGTTTTTCAAACTCGACATTTACTGACTCGGAATGCCCACCGTCCACTGGCACACGCACTGCCGTAGCCGTCACGCGAATGCTTTGGTCGCCCAGAATTTTTCTGGTTTCGTTCACCAGCTTCATTTCTTCCTTGGTGTAATCATTTTCCAGGAATACATCGCATTGGGGAATCACGTTTTCAAAAATCTGATAATGGTAAGCCATTTCCTCTTTCGCGGGTTGGAAGCCTTTCTTTTCCAGATTGTATTGCTTGACTGCCTTCATCCCGGTGCCCGTAAACGACTGGTAAGTAGAAATAACCAAACGCTTGATACCAAATGCTTTATGCAAAGGCGCCAGCGCCAGTACCATCTGAATCGTTGAGCAGTTAGGATTGGCAATAATTTTATCTTCGGGAGTCAACTCATTGGCGTTGATTTCCGGAACCACCAGTTTTTTGCTGGGATCCATACGCCAGGCAGAAGAATTATCGATCACGGTGATGCCTGCTTCCGCAAATTTGGGCGCCCATTCCAGCGAAGTGCTGCCACCTGCCGAAAAAATCGCCACATCGGGCTGTGCCTTGATTGCATCCTCCATACCAATAATGGTATAGGTTTTGCCGTCGAAGGTCATTTCCTTGCCCACTGAACGTTCAGAAGCCACCAATAATAATTCCGAAACCGGAAAATTGTGTTCTTTCAACACTTCCAACATCACGCCACCTACTAATCCGGTAGCGCCTACTACTGCTACTTTCATTTTTATTTTAAAGTTTAAGGGCTGATAGGGTCATGGGGTGATTTTTAAAGTACTGAAACTGAATCACCTTATCAGCCTATCAACCTATCACCCAATAAATTGCCGCGCAAATATACGGGCATTCTTAGTTTATTACTATTTTTGATTGTATGAAACCAATGATTTTTTTGGCTTTATGCCTAATTATAGCAAACGATTTGCACAGCCAGTTCACAGATAACTTCAATGATGGTGATTTTAGTTCCAACCCAGAGTGGATTGGCAATACCGATCGCTTTATAGTAAATAATAATGGCGAGCTGCAATTGCAGGATAATATGCCAAATTCCAGCAATACGACTTATTTATCCGTCGCAGCGGCTACCTCTATAAACGAATCAACTACCTGGGAGTTTTATGTGCGCCTGGGTTTCGCGACTTCCACCAGCAATTTTGCCCGGGT
>CAZGAU010000205.1:2745-8385 GCA_964523725.1 uncultured Saprospiraceae bacterium | reverse complement strand
GCAGTAGCAGCCACTGCAAATTCTGGCAATAAGGATATTGCAAAGCCAGGCTTTTCAATTCCTGATAATTGAGCTGATATAGTTTCGATGGATTTTTTAAATATTCTGCAAAACTTTCTGCGTTCATTTCCTGCTGTTTGCTGATTCAGGTACGAAGATACGTTTTTGGAATGTTATTATCAATATTAAGTATGTAGTCGGACCGTTTTACAGTCGATTGTCGAAAGTCAAATTAAGCTGACAACCAACTTCTTATGAAATATTTTATTTTAATTTAAAATTGTCCCTTTGCTTAGTCGGACCGTTTTGAAATTAACCATTGAAAGCCCAATTAACCTGACAATCAAATTCTTATGAAATTATTTTATAAAAACATAAAATTGTCTCTTTACTTATTGCCTCAATCCTCATCCCTCCATTCTTTTAAAAACGCAATCAATTTCCGGGTCGCACGTGCCCGGTGGCTGATACTATTTTTGATTGCTGAAGATAACTCGGCAAAAGTTTGTTCATATCCATCCGGAATAAAAATCGGATCGTAGCCAAATCCGCCGGCTCCGCGCTTTTCATAGGCGATTTTTCCTTTCACAACGCCTTCAAATAAATGCTCTTCCCCATTGATCAACAAGGCTATAACCGTTCTGAATTGCGCCTTGCGATTATCTTTGCCGGCCAGTTTTTGCAAAACCAGATTCATATTGGCATCGGGATCGCGCTCAGCGCCGGCGTAGCGTGCGGTAATCACGCCCGGTTCGCCCTCAAGCGCTTCGATTTCCAGCCCCGTATCTTCCGAAAAACAATCAGCGCCATAATTCTCCAAAACGTACCTGGCTTTCTGCAATGCATTTCCTTCGAGCGTGGGCTGCGTCTCGGGAAGCTCTTCGTTGCATCCGATTTCCTTTAAACTTTTAATTTTGAAAGCATTACCTAAAACTTCGTTTACTTCCTTGATTTTGTGAGGGTTATTGGTTGCGAAAACGATTTCCATGAAATTAAAGTTGATAGGGTGATTGGGTTATAGGATGATTTTAGATTAAAGGAATAAGGATTTTAACACCTTCCAGAGTTCGCCCGACATGCGCTTGCCGCCTTGCTGCCGCTCCTCGAAGATTTTTTGCAAATCATCAGCGAAAAGAAAAGTGCAATTGTCATACTGTATTGGCTGATATAAGGTATTTTCATAATACAAACCCATACGCTCCGGCTCGATTCCAAACGAAATAAAATACTGAAAACCAAGCTTTTGACTCAAGCCAAGAAAACTAAATTTTTCCTGTGCTGTTATTTCCAGTACAAGCGTATCTTTTGGGGCATTCAACTGCACCGCCGCCAGTATTTTCTCGAGGAAAGGCAATAGCTCCTCATTGTTCTGTGCATTCTGAAACACTATTAATATTCCTTTCGCATTTTCACCGGAAAGACGCCCTGTCAGGTTGTCATTTTCGGGTAGATCCAATATATCGAAATCAAAAAATTTGGAGTCCAAAACTTTATTTTTTTAGTCAAGAATTTGCAGATTAAATAATTGTCAAAAATTAAATTTTGTATTTTTCAAAATTTCAAAATTAAACCCTTGTATTCCAGGATTTTTTCTTAAAAAAGAAAATTTTCTGTAAAAATAGTTAATTTTGTAAAAAATCCATTACGATTATGACGCATGAGATAAAAATTACAACCACACAGCATTCCCGTCTGTCGCAGGTCAACTTTGACGACATTCCGTTTGGAAAAGTTTTTTCCGATCATATGTTTGTCGCTGATTATAAGGACGGTAAATGGATCAATCCGCGCATCGAGCCTTTTGGTCCGTTTTCAACACATCCGGCCTGTATGGGTTTGCACTACGGTCAGTCTATTTTTGAAGGGATGAAGGCTTCCAAAAGCCACGATGACCGTCCGTTGCTGTTTCGTCCGGAAATGCACGCTCGCCGTTTGAACGCTTCCGCACGTCGTATTTGTATGCCGGAATTCCCGGAAGATTTGTTTGTGGAAGCCCTGCACCAATTGGTAAGTCTTGATCGCGATTGGATCCCGACCAATGAAGGTAGCGCCCTGTACATCCGTCCGTTTATGTTTGCCAATGACGAATTTATTGGCGTGCGTCCTTCTAATTCTTATAAATTCATCATTTTCACCTGCCCGGTGGGTCCGTACTATCCAAAACCGGTTCGCCTGTGGGTAGAGCAGAAATTCGTAAGAGCTGTGAAAGGCGGCACTGGCGAAGCGAAAGCAGCCGGTAACTACGGTGGCGCTTTATACCCTGCCAAAATGGCACAGGAGCGCGGTTTCGACCAAGTGATGTGGATGGATGCGCATGATTTCAAGTTTATTCAGGAAGTGGGAACGATGAACATCTTCTTTGTCATTGGCGATAAAGTGGTGACACCGGCTACGGATGGCGCAATTTTGAAAGGCATTACCCGCGACAGCATCATGACTATTTTGCGTGATAAAGGCTATACCGTGGAAGAAAGACCCGTTACAATCGACGAAATCGTAGAAGCGTACAAGGCAGGTCAGTTAAAAGGCGCTTTTGGTGCAGGCACAGCAGCGGTTGTATCGCATGTGGAAGCGATCGGTTTCGGCGATCTGGTCATGGAATTGCCTCCGATGGAAGAGCGAGAGATCGGTGAAATGGTAAAAGCCGAGATCAACGGCATTCGCGCTGGTTTGATCGAAGATAAATTTGGTTGGATTGTGCCGGTGAAAGAGACGGAAAATGCAGCTTTGTAAGTTGGGATATTAAGATATTCCGGGAATTGAACTCAAATCGTTAGAAAAAATAAAAACGGGTTATGAATCTCCATTCATAACCCTTCATTTTTTTATCAACCTATCGCCTTATGCCCAATCACCCTTTTTTACCATTGCGGCTGTTTGGGTTTGTTTTCCAGGATAGTTTCAATTTCTGTCATTACTTCATCCGTCAGTTTGGGCAATGCGTCAATCGAGGTGAGTGTTTCCGCCAGCTGATGCACCTTGGTAGCCCCCAGGATCACGGTACTTACATTTGGATTTTTTAAACACCAGGCAACGGCGAGTTTTGGCAAAGTCGAATCTATTTTTTTGGACAACTTATCCAATTGGCGCGTTTTTTCCAGCCTTTTTTCGGTCAATTGCGCCTCCTTCAGCCAACTCAAATTTTTCTCGCCCAAACGCGTGCCTTCCGGGAATTGTCCAATGTATTTTGGCGTAAGCACCCCCGAAGCCAATGGCGACCAAATGGTAGTACCCATGCCAATGTTATTGAAAATCTGGTGATACTCTACCTCCATCCGCTTGCGGTGAAACATATTATATTGTGGCTGCTCCATCGTCGGACCAATGAGGTTGTACTGGCGGGCGACCATGTGCGCTTCCATAATTTCCTGCGCCGACCACTCCGAAGTGCCCCAATACAGTACTTTACCTTGTTGAATCAGGATGTTCATTGCCCAGACGGTCTCCTCTATCGGGGTATTTTTATCCGGTCGGTGGCAAAAATAAAGATCGAGATAGTCCACATGCAGGCGTTCCATGGCCTCGTGACAGGCTTCGATCACGTGCTTGCGGCTAAGGCCGGTTTGATTGGGTTTTAAGTTCTTTTTGCCGCCATCGGCCCCAAAATAAACCTTGCTCGATACCACATAAGAGCTGCGCTGCCAGCCCATTTTTTTCAGGATCTTCCCCATCACGATTTCCGATTTGCCGCCGGCGTAGCCTTCTGCATTATCGAAAAAATTAACGCCTTCGTCGTAGGCAAGTTTCATCAGTTCTTCCGCAACATCATCGCTGATCTGATTGCCAAAAGTAAGCCAGGAGCCGAGTGATACCGAACTAACCTGCAGCCCTGATTTTCCAAGTCTTCTGTAATTCATGCAACTGTATTTGAGTGAGAGAATCTTTTATAATAGTTTATGGTCTGATCCTTCGCGTTCAGGAGAAGATTAACCTTTAAATGACGAAGAAGGGAAAATTGTTCAGACATGAATTGTCTAAAAATAAAATTGGCAGACCATGACAGCCTGCCAAAACAAGAGGATGATGATGAAAATATAATTCTTTAAAAGTAAGACTTTTACAAATAGAAAAAGTTACTTCTTACCTGTGTTAAATTCGTAGCCTAGAGATAGTTGAAAAGCACGATTCCGGGACTTTATAGTTAAACTCGGCTCACCATTTATATCTGTAAATTTTAAATCTGATACAGAAGATAGTCCATGTGTGTAACGTGCATTAATAAAAATATTACTTGCTGTATAATATTTTAGTCCGCCAATGATACCCAAATCCCATTTTTCATTATAAATATCTTCGGCCTTAACCGGCGAATCCGGTGCTTGTTTTTCAAAATCCGCGGACAGGCGGTAACTGATTTGAGGGCCTAATTCTGCCCTAAGTCCCGGAAATATTTCATAATTTGCGAGTATTGGCAAAGAAAGATAGTGCAAATTCAAGGTATTGGCTTCGGAAACCTCATCAGCCGGAAATTTTGTACCTTTTAGTTCATATAATAATTCCGTAGAAATACTAAATGCATCTGTAAATGAATTATTAAGTGTTATACCGCCCAAATAGGCAAATCGGAAGTCCGTGTCTTCATCATTCAGATAATCAGGAAAATTGACGAAAGCAACTTTGGTAAGACCAACGCCAGCTTTAAGCCCAAAATTTACTTGTGCAACAGCCGCGCAGGTGGAAAGCACGCAACAGGTGAGCATAACGAGGGTTTCCTTCATATAACGAATGATTTAAGGTGATTTCATGTTGCTATAACGACAAATTGTCATTTGCATTGCACTTGAAAATGTTAATTACAAAAAAAGAGCCGTGAATGGCTTCGCAGCTCTTTTTTTTAAAACCTCTCGATTTCAAACCGGCGACTAAATATCGCCGCTACTGGGTAAATGCAAACTGTACAATATTGGCGCCCATTTCCAGCGATCGGCGACGCAGAGGCTCAGGGGCATTATGTACTTCCTGCGATTCCCAGCCGTCACTGATGTTACTCTCCAAAGTAAAAATGCACACCACCCGTCCTTCGTGCAGGATCGCAAAGGTTTGCGGCGGTTTTTGATCGTGCTCGTGCACCTTGGGTACACCATTGGGAAAACGGAATTTCTGATTGAAAACCGGATGCTCGAAAGGCAGTTCCACCAGTTCTTTTTCAGGAAATACTTTTTTAATGGCAGTGCGGAAGTAAGTATCCATGCCATAGTCGTCATCCACATACAAAAAACCACCGCCCAGCAAGTAGTTGCGCAGGTTTTCAGCTTCTGCATCCGAGAATACAATGTTACCGTGCCCGGTCATAAACAGGAAAGGGTAATTAAAAATCTCGGCGCTGCCCACCTCGACGGTCGCGTAACTTGGATCAAAATTCATATTTAGTTGCACATTACAAAAGTCCGTCAGGTTTTGCAAGGCATCCACCACCGAATACCAGTCACCGCCGCCGTTGTACTTGAGCAGGGCAAGCTTGATGCTGCGTTGGGCCATAGCGCTGGTGCTGAGTAGAAAGGTGGCCAATAATATCCAGGTAATTTTTTTCATTTACTTTTCTTTTTAAAATTTTAAATCATGCCGATTAAAGATCTGCGCTACATATAACGTTTTTCAAAGCCATTTCTTTCGCCGAAAATAAAACAAGGTGAGCAAAGA
>CAZGAU010000205.1:1574-2645 GCA_964523725.1 uncultured Saprospiraceae bacterium | reverse complement strand
ATAACGTTTTTCAAAGCCATTTCTTTCGCCGAAAATAAAACAAGGTGAGCAAAGATGACAAAATCATGAGCATAATGGCAAACAGATAGCCGTATTCCCAGTTCAATTCGGGCATATATTGAAAATTCATACCATATAAACTGGCGATCAGCGTGGGTGGCATGATCACCACCGTCATCACCGTAAAAATCTTGATAATCTTGTTTTGTTCGATATCAATCAAACCCAGGAAAGTATTTTGCAAGTATTCCAGGCGTTCAAAGTTGAATGAGGTATGCCCTAGTAGTGAATCGGCGTCTTTAATGAGCACTCTAATTTTTTCGTATTCGTCTTTAGGGAAATATTCACTTTTTAAAATGCTGGAAAACAGGCGCTTAAGCTCGCTGGTGCTTTCCCGGAAAAGGATGGTCAATTCCTGAAAATTGTAAATTTCAATCAGCACATCTTCGTCCGTTCGTTTATCCAAAGCCAAATCTTTACCCACGGCATAAATACGCTTCGACAAATCCTCCAGAAAGTCGGCTTCCCGGTCAATCCTGGTTTCAAACAACAACAAAAAGGTATTCGGCCCGGAAATTCGGGTGCGGCGCGTGGTGCGCAGGATGCGTTTTACTTCTTCAAAAGACGGTAAGTAAATGTTGCGCTGGGTAATCAACTGATTTCCTTTGAGGATAAACGACACGGGATCGGTGGCATACGGGCCTTCGGGCGGATCTTTCTGGTAAATATAATTCAGGTTGGCGTTGATCTCCTGTTCATTTTCAAAATACCTGGAACTACTCTCGATCTCTTCAGCTTCCTGGCGGGTGAACAGTTCGATGCCTACCTTACTCTCGATGAGGTTCTTTTCTTCTTCTCTGGGGTTGTACAAATCAATCCAGATAATACTTTCAGCAGGAATTTCAGCCAGTTTTTCCAACTCGCTTGCCACCAAAATCTCTCCTTTCGACTGGTAAAAACAGGTCAGCATTTTTTGTGGGTAAGATAAGATTGTTATTTGAGGTTTGAAAGTTTGAAGTTTAAAGTTTAAAAGTTCAAGGTCTAGAGTTCAATGTTTAATGGTTTAAAGTT
>CAZGAU010000205.1:0-1474 GCA_964523725.1 uncultured Saprospiraceae bacterium | reverse complement strand
AATGTTTAATGGTTTAAAGTTCAAATGTTTAAGGTTTGAGTTTTTTATGATGTTGTTGGTTCATATTTTGTAAACATGGTAAAATAAAATAATATTATAATGGTTAAAATAGCCGTCACCGCGAAGGTCGCAGTCGGACTGATAAATTCCCACACCACGCCCGCCAGTGCGCTGGCCATAATGGTCGCCAGACTTTTAAAAGCTTCGTAAGTGCCAATGGCCGTGCCGGTTTCTGCCCCGGGACTAATATTACTAATCCAGGCTTTGGCGATGCCTTCGGTTGCGGCGGCATAAACACCGTACAAACCCATTAATACCCAGAAGATCAATTTATTATGATTCAAAGCCATGCCACCGTAAACAACCGCAAACGTTAATAATCCCAGGATAAACATGCGTCTTAAACCAATCCGGTCGCCAAGAATACCAATCGGGTAAGCCAGCAACGCATAAATCGCATTGTAAAAAATATAAGCCATCAGCATTTCGCTGTCTGTGAAGCCATTGAATTTAAGCATAAGGAGTAAAAACACGTCGGAGCTGTTGACCAAAGCAAAAGCCAGCAAGCCGACCAGCAATCGTTGATACGTTTTTGAACTTTTAAAAGGATATTTCAAAAATCCTGAAAAGGAAGTACCCAGGGCTTTGGCCCGGATCATTCCGGGATTTTCTTTCAGTAAAAAAGTAATCGCTACGGCAATCATGCCAGGGAAAAAAGCAAACAGAAATAATTCGCGGTAAGCACCGGGAAAAAAAATCAGAAAAGCCAATGCCGCCAAAGGTCCCAGAAACGCGCCTACCGTATCCAACGAACGGTGAAAGCCAAAGACCTCGCCCTTGTGCTCGGGTGTAGTGTAGGAAGAAAGTAATGCGTCGCGGGCGCCGGTGCGCAGTCCCTTACCCAGACGATCCAATGTTCGGGCGCCAAAAATCCAGAGTGGAAAGGTGAAAATCGCCATCATGGGTTTTGAAATTGCACTCAGCCCATAGCCCCAGCGCACAAAAGGCACGCGGGTTTGCCACTGATCCGACAAGCGACCAAAGTAGCCTTTGCTTAAACCCGCCACCGCTTCAGCAATGCCTTCCAGAATACCAATCAAAACGACCGAAAAACCAATCTGTTGTAAATAAATCGGCATAATCGGATAAAGCATTTCGCTGGCGAAATCGGTGAATAAACTGATGAGTGAAAGCACCCATACCGGGCGGGTTATAATGCGTTGGGCAGACATACGATAGCTTTTAACCAACCCCAAAATAGACATTTGGCCCACCAGATGGCACGTAATCCCTCTTATAATTTCAGAATTATGTGGTAAGTTTGTCTATCAAATAGGATATAAAGGTCGCTGCTGATGCTCATAACCCGATTTTTCTTATTTTATCTAACATTATTTAATCTCGCTATCATTTCGGCAACCGCCCAGGAAACGCCACGGGTCATCAATTTCACCAAAGATCAGTATCAGGCTTA
>CAZGAU010000204.1:0-8622 GCA_964523725.1 uncultured Saprospiraceae bacterium | reverse complement strand
GGGATCGGCAGCACCGCCTGATAGCGGCTCAGGTCAATGTTTTTGAACCAGTAGCCTTCGCTTGCTTCAAATTTTTCTTTTTGTAATGTAATATCCCGCCAGGGCGCCGGGGTTTCTTTTACTGCATAATGATAGGCTTCGAAGTATAATAAAAATAAAGAAATACTGTATAATAATATTTTCTTCCAGCGTGTTTGTAATTTTTGAATATAATGATAAAGCCCGTACCAAACTATGATATTCCAACTATAATAAAAAACCCAGGCGAAGCGCCCCTGGCCCCGGAATTGGCGGTAAGGACCGACGTAATCCGCCAGAAAATCGAGTCCCGGGATAGAAAACGGTAAGCCAAGCGATAATAACAATATAACAAAGGCAGCCGGAAATAAATTTTTCAAAAAATCATGATCGGCGTGAATAAGAAATGGCTTCTTGAAACGCCGCCGTACCCAGTAAATAAAAAGCACCAAAAAGTAAATAACGCTGACCAGACCAATGTAAGCTTCCGACTCAAAATTCATATCCCGGATATCAACGATTTGCCGGTCGATCCAAGCCCAGTAGGGAATCTTAACAGAAGTGACGATGCCTTCCCAATAGGCATGATAGTCCAGAAAGCCCATGGGTATTGCCGGGCGGTCATCCACGGGGTCGCTCCAGTGCAGCCATAATTGCAGCAAAATAAACGGTATAACTGCCTGAATGCTAAAGTGTAATGCCAACTGCCCCACTTTTTTCCATGTAAAATCTCGAAGTAAATGAAATAAAAAATAAAATGCGATGAGCATGCCGCCGATAGCCAGGAAATAAAAATGTAATAAAGCCGATGTAATCAATAATATGCCTGTAAAGACGCTCCATTTCCAGTGCGGTTTTTCTTCAAAACGCAACAAAAAATATAGAATTGCGGGCAATACAAAAGTGTAAGACAATGAATAATGCCCGATCAGCCGCGCCGTTTGGGGCGACAGCATTATCAGCCCCAGCGTAACCGCGATGCTGTACCAGCCGGGTAACTTTAATCTTGTAAAAATAAGATATAATAAAATACTGCTGATTAATAATGAAAATAAGGGCAAGAGATTAATAATCGCCAGCGTATGATCGGAAATATCCACGATATTCCGGCTGATCCATTTTACAGTATTGGCTACAATCGGCTGACCGTCGGTAAACATGACATGCTCGCCGTAGGGGTAATTCATGCCGCCGTAGTGCAGGTACGTGCTATCATGTTTTACATGATATAATATGGTGGCATAATTTTTAAAACTATCGCCGTAAATATGATAATAACTGGTATTGGGATGCTGAAAATAAGGCTCGTACCGCAGATAAATCAGCGCGGAAGCAAGTAAAATCAATGTAATCAGACCGGTTGTTCGGGTGTTCATATGCATGTAAAATTACTGCAATTATAGCTTAAAAAGTCCATATTTCAGAATGCAATAAATCGCCCGGAGCCCGTCGCGCCAACCAATTTTTTTGCCCTCCTCGTAAGTCCTGCCGTAGTACGAAATGCCCACTTCATATACCCGGACGCCCGGGATGCGCGCCATTTTGGCGGTTACTTCCGGCTCAAAACCAAAGCGTTTTTCCCGAAGATCAAGACTTTGGATCAGACTGGTTTTGAATAGTTTATAACAGGTTTCCATGTCGGTCAGATTCAAATCCGTGAACATATTCGACAGAAAAGTCAGGAATTTATTGCCAATCGAGTGCCAGAAAAACAAAATCCGGTGCGGATTGCCACCCATAAAGCGCGAACCGTACACCACATCCGCAAAGCCGGTAAGGACGGGCTTGAGCAGCAAATTATATTCCTCGGGGTCGTATTCCAAGTCCGCATCCTGAATGATGAGAAACTCGCCGCTCGCCCGCGCAATGCCCGTGTGCAGCGCCGCGCCTTTGCCTTGGTTGACTTCGTGCTTGAAATATTGAATGTCCAACTCCGGGTGCGCAGATTTATAATGTAAAATGGAAGCTTCGGTTTCATCTGTCGAACAATCGTTAATTATAATGACCTCTTTTTCAATGTTATTTAGCAATCTTACGGCTTTTACCTTGTCCAGGATCAAATGAATCGTGTTGCCTTCATTGTACGCCGGAATGATGATGGAAAGTTTGCTGAAAGTCATTGAATTGTTTGCGGTTCGATTTTTTGATACCGAGTTGTGTCCGCAAAGGTAAAATATCTTTTTGGTAATTCATGATACTTAAATACACCCCATTTTGTAATAAACGCCTCATTTTGATCCAGCGCCCAGTCCACCTCGGAAATATTTTCCAGGATGAGCACGCTGCGAGTATTGCCCTCAAGGGTAGAAAGTAACCAAAATTCATAAGGCGAACCCCAAACCATGATAAGCGTATCAAGCGGCACATCTTCCTGGCTGATTATCAGTTTCTTTTGTGATAAAGTGTCGGTTTTTTCCAGTAAATGTTCCATCCAAGCCAGGCGTTCGGTGTAAGGTTGATGTCTGATTTCAATATGTACAAGTCTGATTATTAATATTAAAGCTAGAATTGTAAATAAAATTCGCTTATCGCGAACAAGCGGAGCGACATCATAAACCAAAGGAAATATTACAAAAATGCTTAAAGGCAGATAAAAACTTTCGATGTGAAACTGCGGCATGCCCTGATAAAACGAAACGTTCACCAGTAAAAGGTAGCCGAAAAAGAAAGAAATGACCAAGGCCAGCTTGATAAAATTTCGTGTAAATAAATAGGTTCCGATTATGATGATTAAACCTATTGGGAATAGATAATAATCTGTCAAACAGTATTGTATGAAATTTTTGTTTGCTGGGATATTTAAATAATTAGGATATAATAACTCGAAATTATCGAGCGCTTCCACTGCGTTGGCATCGTAATTGGCGGCTGGTAATAAAGAATTTTTGATATATAAAATGGCGACAAATGCGACCCCGGCAGCCCAAAGTATTTTCCGATTAATAATTTGTTCTTTTTCCAAGAGAAAAAATAAAAACAAGTAAATAAAAACGACTGGAATGAGCGGATGAAAGTAAGCAATAGTGAAAAGTATGATAAAAAATAAAGCAATTTCGATAAAATTATAATGTTGCCATTGCTTTTCGCGCGCGACAAAGCCGAAAAAAAGGATGGTCAGCGCGATGCCCTGCGCAAATTCGATCTGCATCCACCAGAAGGTATAGCTCACCATCAGCGTGCTGAACAGCACCATCGCCAGCCCGAGCCGCTCGTTTTTAAACACTTTTGCGCAGAGCCAGAAAATGCCGAAATAATAAAGCACGACGCCAAGTGAATAATTGATCATGACCCATTTTAAAGGTAAATTCAACCGGGCGCTGAGCAGCGGGAATATTTGCGTGAGCGCCGCACCGAAGCGATTGGCTTGAATGGCGAAATCATTATCTTTTATGATGTAAAATAAATGAAAAGAAACGTCCAGGAAAATGGTGCGTTCTTTGAAGAATATAATGGAATATAGCGCCAAGGTGACATAAACCGCGCCTCCTGTGAATAACAATGCTTTTGCGTAGGGGGGGGGGATTTTGCTTCATATGGCAATTGGTTGTTGGATGTAAGATATGTATGTAAATAATTATCGCAAAAGAAGTGCTGCGGTATTAATGTCAGATGGCTGACTTATTTACAAAGTTAATATCTAACAATTTTATTATTACTTTTCCATGATAACAGGAAATTGCAGACTCGAATTCCTAAACCATTCCCCATTCTTGTTGTTTCACCAACAGCATTAAACAAAAATTTTCCTGTACCTTTGCAAGATAAATGAGAAGTACGAGGTACGAATGACGGCACTTGCTGAGGATAAATGGTCAACAATCCATGATCAATTCAAAGACAGTGGAAGAAAACACACTCCCCATACCGGATGACGATCCTACCGCGGCTTCGCGCAAGCGGGATCATATCGAAATGGCGTTTCGCTCGCAGGTGGAGCGGGGCGAACTCGACCGCAGGTTCTATTACGAACCCTTAATGTCGGCGCATCCGGAGCGGGGCAGCCTGAAAAATTTCCTCTTCCTCGGCAAAACCATGCGCGTGCCCATGTGGGTGTCGAGCATGACGGGCGGTACGGACTGGGCGCATACGATCAACCACAACCTGGCGCGGGCCTGCAAGGATTTTGGGATGGGCATGGGGCTTGGCTCCTGCCGGGCCTTGCTCACAAGTGACGAAACGCTGCCAGACTTTGACGTACGTGCGGAAATCGGTGATGAGCTGCCGCTTTTCGCGAATCTGGGTATTGCACAGGTGGAGTTGATCGTGGAACGAGGGCGGTATTTTCTGGTCAGGGATTTGCTCTCGAAATTACAGGCGGATGGCTTGATTATTCATGTCAACCCTTTTCAGGAATGGCTACAGCCGGAGGGCGACCGTTTTACAAAAGCGCCGATCGAGACGATTGCTACATTTCTGGAACGCATGGATATTCCATTGATTGTCAAGGAAGTAGGGCAGGGAATGGGCTACGAGAGTCTGAAAGCTTTGTTCCAAATGCCCCTGGCAGCGGTGGATTTTGCGGCGAACGGCGGTACGAATTTTGCTAAACTGGAATTGATGCGTAGTGATGAATCCAAGCGTGAGATTTACAGCCAACTGGCAAACGTGGGGCACAGCGCAGAAGAAATGGTGTTGATAACCAATGCCTTAGTGGAAGAATTGGGTGAAAAAATGCGGTGCAAGCAGGTCATCATTTCTGGGGGGGTTAAACATTTCCTGGATGGATATTATTTGATAAATAAATCCGAAGTGAATGCCGTGTACGGACAAGCTTCGGGTTTTCTCAAGCACGCACGCGGCGAGTATCAGGAGTTGTACGATTACGTGGACGCCCAGGTGCAAGGATTGGAGTTGGCGAATGCGTTTTTGAAAGTTAAATAGTTTGAAAGTTCGATAGTTCGATAGTTTGAAAGTTCGATAGTTTGAAAGTTCAAGGTTTAATAGCTCAGCGTGTCTGGTATCTGACATCTGGCATCTGATATTTGATAAAAATGATGATTAGCGGCTTTTCAAAATTGAGTAAGGCGGATAAGATTCGCTGGATAGTAGAAAATTTCTTCCCGGACGCGGAGGAAGCGGCGCAGGATTTTGTGAAATTCTGGCTGGAAGATGCGGATTTGCAGCGTGTTCTCGACGGTTTCAGTGAAAATACGGTCAGCAATTTCCCGATGCCTTATGGCATTGCGCCGAATTTTATCATCAATAGTAAATCCTACGCGGTGCCGATGGTGATCGAGGAAAGCTCGGTGGTGGCAGCGGCGTCCAGCGCAGCGAAATACTGGATGAGCCGGGGCGGTTTTCATGCTAAAGTGCTCTCTACCATTAAGTTAGGGCAGGTGCATTTTTCCTGGCGAGGCGATTTTGCAAAATTGCAGTCAGTTTTTTCAGAATTAAAACAACAACTCACCGAAGATGCGGCCGATATTACCTGCAACATGGAAAAGCGCGGTGGCGGCGTGTTGGACATTGAACTCTTGAACTTTTCAGCCCTTGAACCTGACTACTATCAGCTGCGCGTGTCGTTTGAAACCTGCGACTCGATGGGCGCCAATTTTATCAATTCGGTGCTGGAGCAATTTGGTTCTACGCTGGAGGTATTCATCGAATCGCATCCGATTTTTGAGGAATCCGAGCGGGATGTGGAGATCATCATGGCGATTTTGTCGAATTACACGCCGAATTGCCTGGTGCGTGCCTGGGTGGAATGTCCGGTGTCGGAATTAGGCGAAAAGCCCAACGACAAAGAAGCTGCTTTTTTTGCAGAAAAATTCCGCAAAGCGGTGCGCATCGCTAAAATTGATCCGCATCGTGCAACCACGCATAATAAAGGCATTTTTAATGGAATAGACGCCGTGGTGCTCGCTACCGGCAACGATTTTCGTGCGGTGGAAGCTTGCGCACATACCTACGCCGCCCGCGACGGGCAGTATCGCAGCCTCAGCGATTGCACCATTGAAAATGGCGTATTCAAATTCTGGCTCGACCTGCCGATTGCCCTGGGAACCGTGGGAGGTCTGACTACCTTGCATCCACTGGCCAAGCGTTCCCTGGAATTATTGGGCAAACCCTCCGCCGAGGAGTTGATGATGATCGTGGCTGCGACCGGTCTGGCGCAAAATTTTGCCGCGGTGCGCTCGCTCGTGACCACCGGCATCCAGAAAGGGCATATGAAAATGCATTTAATCAATATACTTAACCATCTGGGCGCCAGCGAGAAAGAGGCTTTTGCTGCGATTGCCTATTTCGCGGATAAAGTTGTTTCTTTCACTGCGGTTCGGGATTTTTTGGAAAGTATTCGGGCGAAGATGCTTGTTATTAAAAAATAATCACCTGTATTTATATTTGAAAGTCAATTTTTTATAAAACATTCTTCAAATTCTCTTCCAATTGGTGATCATCTGTTAGATAAGGCAGCGTTGCGACCAATCCCGGATTCATCGTCATCGCGCGTTGAATAGCTTGCATCGCACCTTCGTTGCGAGCCCAACTGCGCCGGGCAATGCCATTGTTCACATCCCAGAAAAGCATGGATTGCAGGCGTCGCGCCGCATCCGCCGAACCATCTAGTAACATACCAAAACCACCGTTGATCACTTCTCCCCAGCCTACGCCGCCGCCGTTGTGCAGGCTTACCCAGGTTGCCCCCCGAAATGCATCACCGATTACATTGTGTACGGCCATATCTGCTGTAAATCTGGAACCATCGTAAATATTGGCGGTTTCCCGGAAAGGGGAGTCTGTGCCCGACACATCATGATGGTCGCGGCCCAGCACAATCGGCGCAGAGATATCACCATTGGCAATGGCTTCATTGAACGCGAGTGCAATTTTGACACGACCTTCCGCATCGGCATAGAGAATACGCGATTTGGAACCAACGATAGGAATATTGGCATCCGCTTGTTCGATCCAGTGGATATTATCCTGGAGTTGTGCACCAATTTCTTCCGGTGCGGTGAGTGAAATTTCTTTGAGGATTGCTGCAGCGATGCGGTCGGTTGTGTCCAGATCTTTTTTTGAATCAGATGTACAAACCCAGCGGAAAGGTCCGAAACCAAAGTCGAAACACATCGGTCCCATGATGTCTTCCACGTAGGAAGGGTAGCGGTACGGCGATTCTGCAACGCTGCTCGCCGCCGTTTTTTCATAGCCGGGTTTGAATACCGCCGCCTTGATTTTACCGGCTTCCAGCAAAAAAGCATTGCCATAATCCCAGAAATACATGCCGCGCTCCGTCATTTGATTGATCGCCGCCACGTGCCGGTGCAGGGAAGCATGCACGGCTGCCAGAAATTTTTCTTTGTCTTTAGCCAGCAATTCCTTGGCTTGCGCAAAAGTGAAGCCGACCGGGCAGTAGCCGAGGTCGTCAATATTGTGCAAAGAAGTTTGGTCGGAGCCCAATTCTACCTGAACATTTTCCTGAACCAGTTTTTCCCAGAGATCAACGATATTGCCATGATAGATCAAAGCCACACCTTCGCCGCGCTCCCGATATTGCTGGATTTTGATAATTAAATCGGTTAAATCCACAAATACATGCTCCCGTTGAATATAACCATCGGTGATGCGCTGCTGTACAGCATCCGGATCTACTTCTGCGATAACGCCTACCGCTCCGGTGATGATTGCCGCCCGCGCTTGCGCCCCGGACATGCCACCCAGGCCGGAGGTCACAAAAATTCGCCCCGCAAGAGGTTTGGAATTTGTTTTGGTCAAGCCCTTTAATCTTGCGGCGTTCAAAAGCGTAATGGTGGTGCCATGCACAATCCCCTGCGGGCCAATGTACATAAACGAACCAGCCGTCATCTGTCCGTATTGCGTGACGCCGAGGGCGTTATACTTGTTCCAGTCTTCTTTTTTGGAATAATTCGGGATCATCATACCGTTTGTCACTACTACACGCGGCGCTTCCGGATGCGAAGGAAACAAACCCAGCGGATGCCCGGAGTAAAGCACCAGGGTTTGTTCGTCGGTCATTTCAGCTAAGTATTTCATAGTCAGGCGATACTGAGCCCAGTTTTGAAACACCGCGCCATTGCCGCCGTAGGTAATGAGTTCGTGCGGATGCTTGGCTACTTTGGGATCGAGATTGTTTTGCACCATGAGCATGATAGCTGCTGCTTGCCGCGAACGATGCGGGTAATCGTCAATCGGGCGTGCGTACATATCATAATCCGGGCGGAAGCGATACATGTAAATCCGACCGAATTGCTCCAATTCTTCAGCAAATTCCTTGGCGAGTACTGCATGATGTTTGGGATGAAAATAGCGCAGTGCGTTTTTGATCGCCAGAATTTTCTCATCCCGAGACAACACGCCTTCGAGGACGCGCCTAGGTGCATGGCTCACGTTGTGGTCATAAGGTTTCGGTGCTGGGAGTTGCTCGGGAATGCCTTCCAGGATTGCTTGTTGAAATTTGGTCATGATATTTGGTTGATAAGTGTAATGGTTGATGGGTTGAAATGTGAGTATCGGGCAAGTGTATTGCGTGTGAATAACAAAAGTCGTAAAAAAAAGGAGATTAGGCAGGCAGGAATAAAAAAAAACTACCCGTCAAAACGCAGCTCGTGTCGCCGACGGGCAGATGAATTGCAGCTACTAAAA
>CAZGAU010000203.1:0-8683 GCA_964523725.1 uncultured Saprospiraceae bacterium | reverse complement strand
CTGAGCACTGCCTACTGCCCACTGGATTCTAACCCTCCGCTGGCTTTTTCTTGCGCTTGGTTTTGAAAATCTCCACCACTTCTTTTTCCGTGAGGAAACCAAATTCTACAAACATCGCCGCTACAAATTTCTTGATATCCTGATAGTCTTTGCCCCGCTTGTCCGTGTAGCGCTTGAGCAGGCGACGCAGATAGTCCATCGAAACTTTTTTAAGATTCTGGTTGAACTGCTGGTTCATAAAAATGCTCATGTACACCGGGAACAATTTGGTGATTTCAAAATAATCGGGGTAAGCGTCTTCATCCAGATTATTGATAAACTTGGCGAAGTATTGGAAAATCGTCTGGCGCAGACATTCGTTGATCGTGGATAAGCCCTCGCGTTGGTCGTAGAATATCTTTACTGCTTCCTGCGTTTCAGGATTCATATACCCTTTGCCATGCACAATATCCATGAGGTCGTAATAAACAGTCAGGTCATCCTTGATGTTGCGATCTAGGATGACAGAAATTTGTTTGTCGGCATCCGGCGTCCAGGCAATTTCATCCGTGGTCAATATCTCCAAGAGGAAATCCATGTAATGTTCCACAAAATCCGGCATAGCCTTGCGGGTCGCGTTGAAATGTTTCTCCAGATGCTTCTGATCTTCCGGATTCAGTTCAAAGTAATTGGCATACAGACTCATGATCTGCAAATGCGCTTTAGAGCCTTGAAAATCAGTGTTTTCAATAAAAGCCTTCAGCGGCGGCATCAAGCTGGAATTATCTGCCTTGATATTGATCCGGTGAATCAGAAAATGTTTCAACGGAGAGAAATGAATCGTCAGATCGGACTGAGACTCAGGAAATTCTGCTGTATGATAATTATCGTGTTTAAACTGCTGTTTGTAACGCTGATAGCCGATCGCACGCTCTTGCTCGCGGCGGTAGCGATCCAGCTTCTGCGCCTGCAAATAATAGCGAACCCGCTTATTGGGAATACTGTTGATCAGGTTGGTGATCCAGATATCGCTGCTGAGTGCAAAGCCTATCTGAATCGACTGTCCGATGCGTTTTTTCAGAATTTCAAAATTCGCAGAATTGCAAATTGTAAGCAACACTTCTTTAAAATGCTCTTGCGGGCGTACGTATTGGTAATGTTCATCAAATTCGCCGCGCAGCACCGAGTATCCCAGAATTTTGGGCAAAAACAAGCCTTCAAATGCCGGATCTAACAACACGAGCTCTAGCGGTATAAGTTGCAACGGGTTTTCCTGTGCTACCTCATCATACACCTCTCCAATCTTCGGCTCGTACAATTCTTTTAGCCGCAAATAATCTTCTTCTTCTTCATTTTCAAGATATGCTTGCAGCTCTTCTGCTTCCTGGATTTCACCGGCGAGCGCTTCCAGGCGGTCTATATATTGCTGGTCTAGTTCGTACATAATGCATGCCCTTTTTAAAGGTAAACCTGATAGTGCATCTTTGGAGCACTACCAGGTTCACGTCTATTATTAGAAATAAAGTATAGCCTTATTAATAGTCCTACAAATATAGGACGAAGAGCAATAAGTTCAAATGAAAAGTATCATAAAAATTTGCTCTTGCAATGTTAAGGTGGATTCGTTGGTAGAATCGGAGGAAAAGCCTTAGTCTGCTTTTTCTTCTTCACCGCCTTCATTGGTTTCTTCCACAGCTGATTCAGCTGTTTCTGTTACCTCTTCCGGAGTTTTTTCTACCAGTTCAGAACTTGTATCAGAGGTTTCTTCAGCGATAACCGCTTCAGCCACCGTATCTTCGATACCTGCTTCTGTTTCCTGGGGTGCCTCTTCTACTTTTTCTTTTGCCTTTTTATCTATTTTCGGCACTTCGATATTCGCACCTGCTACCATAGCATTGAAAGCTGCTTGTTCTTCCGCTGTTTGGGCAAAACGAGCTGCGATTTTCTCTTCCTTCTTATCGATCCATTCCTGGTATTTGGTTTCTGCCTCTTCCATCGTCATAGCGCCTTTCTTCACGCCACGCATCAAATGTTTGCGGTAATAAACACCTTTGAAACGCAGAATTGCACGTACGGTATCGGTAGGCTGAGCACCGTTCATCAGCCATTCATAGGCTTTTTCACGGTCAATCTCGATCGTTGCCGGCTTGGTCAACGGGTTGTAAGTTCCGATTTTCTCGATAAAACGTCCATCTCTCGGTGAGCGGGCATCCGCAATCACGATGTGGTAAAACGGTCTTTTCTTACGACCTTTTCTTTGCAATCTAATCTTTACAGACATTGTTTAATTGTTAAAATTTATTTGGTGAAACCATACCCGGACACTCCCGTTAAGGGACACCGGGTTTTTAACGGATTGCAAAGGTAGGATTTTTTACTATTCCCGCCAAATTTATTTTAAAATTGCCAAAGCGTTGCTTTCCGGCACAATATCCAATTTTCCTGGCATAACTTCGTTAATATTGTAATTTTCCCAAAAACAGGGCATATGAGAAAAACACTACTCGCTTCTTTGTTGCTATTTTTCAACACGTTTGCTTTCGCTCAAATCAACCTTTCCGGCACGATCAATCAGTACGCAAAGGTAAGTAATATCGATTACTGTGCCAAGACACTGACAGTAGTGGACGCCACTGGATTTGCGCCGGGTACGGATGTCATCATTATTCAAATGCAGGGTGCGCTGATCAACACTCTGGATAATGCCAGTTTTGGAAATATCCAGGATTTGCGCGGTACCGGCTTGTACGAACGCACTCGCATTCAGGCAATTGCAGGCAATGTGATTTCTTTGGAATTTGCCCTGCTGAATCAATATAATCTCGATGGTTCGGTGCAGATTGTTTCGCTGCCTTCTTACCCAAATGCTACGGTGATCGACTCTATTGTTGCGCCGGCCTGGGATGGCAACAGGGGCGGGGTATTGGCCCTGGAAGTTGCGGATACCTTGACATTGGAAGGCAATATCAGCGTGCAGGGCAGAGGCTTTCGTGGTGGCTTTGCCAATATTTCCCAAAGTAATAATTGCAGTTTTCTTACAAATCAAAACGATTATTATTATGGATTGAACAATTGGCGCGGCGCAGCCAAAGGCGAAGGTGTGGCGCTGCCCACGCCTGGACGGGAAGCCGGTCGCGGCGCACAGGCAAACGGCGGCGGCGGTGGCAATGATCACAATGCCGGCGGTGGCGGTGGCGGAAATATTTCGGCGGGTGGCAATGGTGGCAACAATGAAGAACCCAATGCTTTTGGCTGTGACGGGACTTTTCCCGGGATTGGTGGAAAGGCTTTGCCGGAATTAACAGAAAGGCTGTACATGGGCGGTGGCGGCGGAGCAGGTCATGAGAATAATGATGTAGGTACCAATGGCGCTTGCGGCGGCGGGGTCATCATTCTGATAGCCAAAAATATTAAAGGAAATAATCATGTGATCGATGCGCGGGGTATGAATGTCACAGAAGTGACCAAAGGCGATGGCGCGGGCGGCGGCGGCAGTGGCGGTACGGTCGTCATTGATGTGGAAAATATCGCAAGCCAGTTTCTGGTAGATGCCAGAGGTGGCAACGGCGGCAGTGTAGATAACAACAATGAAAATCGCTGCCAGGGGCCAGGCGGCGGCGGTGGCGGCGGACGGGTGATTCTGCCTACGAGTTTGCCGATTAACATCCTTGTGATTGGTGGCGATGCGGGCAGGTCTTTCAACTCCAGTGCGGGCAGCTGTCCGGACGGGACGAATAACGCTCAGCCTGGTAACGATGGGGTTATTGCTGATTTTGAAGCGATTCCAAAAAGTAATTCTGCAAGCACCGCGCCTTTGATTGTCAACCAACCCCAAAATCTGAACGCTTGCACCGGTGAAGCTCTGAAAATACTCGTGGAAGCAGGTGGCTCCGGTTTGCAATTCCAATGGCAGGTAGATCAAGGCGCTGGTTTTCAAAATCTCAGCAACAATGCTACTTATTCAGGAGCAAATTCTGCGGAATTAACCATTGCAAATGCCACCCCAGAACTGACAAATTATTCTTTTCGTCTGCAAATCAATAGTATATGCGGCGGCCCGATTTTCTCCGATCCGATTGGCTTGAATATTGCGGCTTCTCCGACGGCACAATTTGACTTTGGTGTCGATAAAAACATGGTGCAATTTTCTAATAACTCAATGAATTCAGCGGGTTTCGCCTGGGATTTTGGCGATGGAAACACCAGTAATGAAGCTGCGCCAAGTCATATCTACGCCGTGGATGGCAACTATATGGTGACATTGAGCGCTTTCGGTGCTTGCGATACGGCGACTGTCTCTCAAACGGTGACTGTCCTCACTCAGCCAAGCGCTGCCTTTACGGCAAATGTAACCGAGGGTTGCACGCCTTTAAATGTGACGTTCCAGAATAACTCCTCAGTAAATACAACCAATTTCTCCTGGATTTTTGAAGGGGCAAATCCCGGTACTTCTATCGATCAGAATCCTGCTGTAACTTACACGACACCAGGTACTTACGATGTTACGCTTGTCGCAAATAATGAATCCGGTTCCGATACCTTGCTCCTGGAAAATTATATTACGGTCAATCCTTTGCCCACAGCAGGTTTTTTATTTACAAAATCTGATTTAATTGCTTCATTTACAAATACTTCTACTAACGCTGATTCCTATTTCTGGGATTTTGGTGACGGTAACACCAGTACCAGCGCGAATCCAAGCCACACTTACCCCGAAGATGGTGCTTACGAAGTGATACTCAGCGTAATAAATGCCTGCGATACGGTCGTTTTCTCGCAAACTGTCAATATTTCTACAGTCCCAATCGCCGGATTTTCTGTGAATATAAGTGAGGGCTGCAGACCTTTGAGCGTTACTTTTCAAAATAATTCCTCGTCCAATGCCACCAGCTTTGTATGGGTGCTGCCGGGCGCAACGCCTGGATTTTCTACGCAACGCAATCCAAGTGTGATATATAATATGTCAGGAATTTATAATGTTACATTAATTGCTTCCAACGCAACCGGTTTGGATACACTTGTTCTTGAAAATTACATTGCCGTAAATCAACCGCCTGTGGCGGATTTTACATCGGGTGTAAATAATCTGAATGCTAATTTTACAAATAAATCAACCAACGGCGACACTTATCTCTGGAACTTTGGCGATGGCAATACCAGTACAGCCGCCAATCCGAATCATACTTATAACATTGCTGGAAATTATAATGTGATACTCATTGTAAACAATGAATGTGGTAATGATACCATTTCAAAAAATATTACAGCCGGCGTAGCGCCCTCAGCGCTTTTTACCCAAAACCGGCAAAACGGCTGTGCGCCGCATCTGGTTACCTTCAGCGATGCGAGCAGTGGCGCTTATGATACGCGGGTCTGGACATTTCCGGGCGGGAATCCTGCCACCAGTACCGAGCCAAATCCAATGGTGCGCTACGATACGCCGGGGCGCTACGACGTGATGCTCACCGTTACCGGGCCGCTTGGCAGCAGCACCATCACGCAGGAAGCTTATATCAATGTATTGCCGCAACCCGCACCGGCCTTCGATTTCACGGTTTCCGGAAACACGGTTACGTTTATGAATACTTCCCAGAATGCAACGAGTGTATTCTGGAATTTTGGTGACGGCACGACCAGCACCGACAACAACCCTGTGCATACCTACACTGCCGGCGGGGTTTATACCGTGACGCTCAACGCCTCCAACGCTTATTGCGGGAAATCTATCAGCCGGACTTTCGCGGTTGGCCTAACCGATGTGGAAGATCTGCGTGAACTGGGGATTCTTGTTTTTCCGAATCCGGTGCGTAATACCTTGTTTGTCAATGCAGAAACATTTTCAAAAGAATTGCAATATAAGCTCTACAGTGGGAATGGTCAGCTCCTGAGCCAGGGCATGTTCAGGAATCGCCTCGATCTGGATGTAAGTAATTATGCAAGCGGACTTTATATGATGCAATTACAAAATGATAATCAAATTTGGTTAATAAAATTATTGAAACAATAATCATACGCTGTCGGAAGCGGTCTGCGACTTCTTAATTTCAGTAAATAACTATCTTTCCCAGCCAGCTTCCTTTATCGGAAATTATTTTAAGGACATAAAATCCTTTATTTAAATTTTTCAGATCGATGGTGATCGAATCGGATTGGCTTTGCTTTGATTTGCGTATTCTACCTTCAAAATCAATTATTTGCACAATCGAATTATCTGGTATATTATTAATGTTAATCAGATCGCTTGCCGGATTGGGATAAATCTTTACATCTTGTAAGATCACAAATTCATTTACATCGGTTGTAATACTTTTATATTGATTAAAAAACAGGAAGGTTTGTAAGACCGCCGGGAACACGCATCCGCCATGGTCGGCAGCCGAATTGGCGTCGATTGACATCACATCGGGCGCGCCCAGTACATTCATCACTGAATCTGCCACAATACTGTTGCGAAAAGGCACCTGATCGTCGGCGGTGCAGTAGATCAGGCGGGTCGGAGCCTGAGGCGCCCATTCGTACACATCATTATCCCGGAGCGCCACGTTAAACGGGTGATTCGGATCGGCTAGCACGGCATTCAGCACGCTGTCCTGAAACATGAACTTGGGAATCGACGCACCTTCACTAGTTTGTAATAAATCGATCAATAATTCATTTACTTTTGAAAGCGTAAAGGTTCCATCATAAAATTTTTCAATCAGATTGGCATACGCCGGCTTAAAAATATCATCCAGATTTTCAAAAATATTATATACCTCATCATAAGAAATAATGGTAAAAGGCACGTAAGCCGGGAAAAAATAAGGCGTATCTCCAATGATCAGATCGCGCATCACCCCGGAAATACTGTATGGTCCCGACATGTGCGAGGCTGCTGTAACTTTGAATAAATCGCCTTTGTTCAATTCAATTTCCCGGTGCAGGGCCATTGCAGCATGCCCGCCTTGTGAATAACCGGTAATAAAAAGCTGATCATTTAGTGCGATATTATTTTGCGCTGCATATTCCTGTGTTGCCAGCAGCATATCCAGGGAAGCCGAAGCCTCAGAAGCCGCATGCACATAGGGATGGAAGCCGCGTGATTCGCCCAGCCCAAGAAAATCAGGCATAACGGTAACATAACCCAGCCCGGCAAATACCGCCCCCAGTTCGTAGCCACCCTGCAAATTGGAAGGTACGTCGGTTTTGGAAGTCACGGTGCCGTGTTGGGCGCAGAGTAAAGGCATCACCGCATTGGGGCGGTCGGGGATCATTAATAAACCCGAAGCTGTATCTGTAACCCCTTGAAGATCAGGCGTAGTGTAAAGAATTTTATGCAATTTGACCCCATTTTCAAAGAAAGGGCCATATTGGGCATTCAGTTCTTCTTTTGTAAAAGTGCCTTTCGGTTCGCTGCTGATCAACTGCTGCGCTTCAGCGCTTACAATATTATAAAAAGTAAATAACAGCAGCCAGGTAATTTTAGGGAATGTAATATTCATTTGCTTTTGTTAAATATCCAATATCCAATTTTTACTTCTACAGTCCGTCCCGTTCGATTTCCAGGATTGCTTCCACGTGCGCGTCCGCAATTTTCTGGCGCACTTCGTCTTTCATCAATTCCCGGACTTCCTGGCGGTTGTTATAAAAACCGTTTTCCGTCAAAACGGCCGGCATATTGGTTTTGCGCAATACGAACAAGCCAACCTGCTCGGTGGTCTTGAGGTGACGGTTTTTGAATCCAGTTTTTTCGATCAGATGTTTTTGGAAAATACCCGCCATCTTTCGTCCTTTGGAACTGTTGGCATGATGCCAGGTCTCAATACCGCTGGCACTGTCGGCGCCCCAGGAATTCATATCTTTTGCCGGTGCGGCATTGGAGTGAATAGACACGTAAAGTTTCGGCAAATCCGATTTTTTATTATTCGCCCGGTCCACGCGGCCCTGCAGAAAATCGTCGATGTCCACTTCCGGCACTACATTGAAATATTGCACGCCTTCTTTATCCAGCCTTTCAATGATGCGTTTTACGATATCCCGGTTGAATTCATATTCCATAAGGCGACCTTCCTTGCCGTTAAATTCAAACACCGGCGAACGTTTGCCGGGGGTTTTGCTGCCGTGACCATTATCCAGACACCAGAGATAGCGACCTTTTTTTGCGGGCTTTTCAGCGGGTTTGGCAGGTTCAGCCGGTTTGTCGGCGGGCTTATCGGCCGGTTTGTCTTCCGTTTTGGGCGGCGCAGGTTCTTCCTTTTTGGGCTCGTCGAAAATATCTTTATCAAAATCCTCGTCCTTGCCCGGTTCTGCAGGCAAAACGATGGCGTCCATTTCATTGGTGACAATGACCACCGTATCGGCAGTAATTTCCGCAGCATCCTGGGGTAGTTTGGTATCATCGGGCAAGTCAGGTCGCTGTCTGGGCTTTTGCGGTTCTTGTGGTTCTTTTTTTTCGCCACCGAATACAGAGGCGAACAAGGATTTAATGGCGTCAAATATTTTTGAAAACATGGATTTGGGTTTTGTTTGATGAATGCTGTTTTTTGAAAAACGGTTCAGTCTGCCAAATTTAATAGAAATATTTCCAATTTAACAGAAAATTACATGAGGAGTCGGTTATAATCCAAATAAAACAAAGGCTATTCACTTCAGTTTGCGAATAGCCTTTGAAAAATTTATAATGATATCATATTATTTTTTAGCTGCCGAAGAAAAGATTCGGTTC
>CAZGAU010000202.1:0-8789 GCA_964523725.1 uncultured Saprospiraceae bacterium | reverse complement strand
TATTGAACATCAATGAATTTTCCATCTGCTTTTCCACTAATATTTTCGGTTGCGATCTTCACATTATTCACCAGAATATCGAAAGTTTTTGACCCCGTGTATCCGCCCCAATATTCGATCACCAGGGCCATGGGTTGACCCTTCATCACTTTCAGGTCGAAGGATAACCAGCCGCCACGTTCGGCGCCGCGCGCTTTTCTGCCCCGAAAATTTTCTTCCATATTCAGCTTATCACCGGTGAAGTTATGGTCGCGCTCGGGTTGCATTTCGCCCGGCTGGAAAGAGTCGTAGGTCATCGCCTCCAGCTTTTTCTTGCGCTCCAGTTCTGCCTGATACTCAGCCTGATAGGCTTTCCATTTCTGGTTATTAAAAATATCAAAGTAAATCGAATACCGGCGATCGTGCGTTTTGTAAAATGGCTTCAAGATAATATCTCTTGGATTTCCAATTTCTTTAGTTTTAAAGGTGTTAGGCTCTCCTGCCACCGGCTCCAGCCAGGCTTCTGGGGAGCGTTCTTCCGTCAGGAATACAGGCACGTAGTCCCGGTCGGTTGCCTGTTCATCTTCGACAGGTCCCAAATCTCCCGCCATTACGATCGGTCCATAAAACACGGCGATCCGGTCGGCATCATCGGGCATGGATTCTAGTCTCAAGGTGAAGGGGAATTTCACGGTTACTTTGTCGCCATTTTTCCACTTTCTATTAATTCCAACAAAACTGCCCGGCTTGCTGGTAACGGCTTGTTTTTTACCATTTACAGTAATCTCAATGCCTTTTTCCGCCCAATGCGGATAACGAATGTGCAGGGTCAGGTTCCTGGCTTTTTTCATTTGAAAAGTGAAGCTCGTGCCCTGCTCTTCGGGATAATTCGTGGTTTGTGTCAATTTGGTGCTCTGGTCTTCCCAGTCGACTTCCGAAGCAATAAACTGACTGACATACAGCTCTTTATCGTTATGATAGTAAATACTGCCGCCATATTTACTATGGTTTTCCATACCCGAACCCACGCAGCAGGTAAATCCGAATGGATTCTGATAGTATTTGCGACCGCCCATTTCCAGGGACAAGTTGTAAATCACCCGCCCCGTTTCCGGATGTTGCGAAGACAAGATGTGGTTGAATAAAGCTCTTTCGTAATAATCCGCTACTTTGGCATCAGGTTCCCACATAAATAAATGCTCGGAAAGCTTGAGCATGTTATAAACATTGCAAGTTTCGGTGGTTCCTTCGCTCAGGCGATTGCGCAGTTTGTCAGGTTCGCCAAAATACTCGTGGTTGCCGTGTCCGCCGGTGACATAAGAATGATGATCCACCACAGTGTTCCAGAAAAACTCTGCCGCGCGGCGATCTTTGTCGTTGCCGGTGAGTTCGTACATGCGCGCATTGGCTATTAGCTTGGGGATCTGCGTGTTACCGTGCTTGCCGGGTAGAATATCCTCACCTTCCGCCAGCGGATCTATGATCGATTTATGGTGGAAAACCCGTGCTAATTTCAGGTATTTTTCGTTGCCTGTATCGGCGTACAATTCTGCCAAAGGCTCCTGGATGCCGCCAAATTCGCAGCGGAGCATGTCTTGCACCTGCTCGTCGGTCAGGGGAAAGACAATCGTTCCGATCCAGTCGGCAAATTTGGTGGCGATGGGCAGTGCTTTTTTATTGCCACATAAATGATAAGCATCACGCAAGCCGGCCAGCACTTTGTGATGGGTATAAAATGGCGCCCAAATGCCGTTCAGATCAAAGCCTTGTGAGCGGATATTGCCTTTGGCAACTTCCTCTTCAAAAATCTTTTTTCCATTGGGAAAAGCACCGAGATAACCGTCACCATCGGCATTTTGAATGATTTCCAACTCATCCACAATGTAATTTACACGATCCAGAAACTGTTGATCGCCCGTGGTCTGGTACATCAGAGCGCAAGCGCTGAGGTAGTGCCCCAGACTATGACCAGCGAGGGTTTGCGCTTCCCAACCCTTGTAATGTTCGGCTTTGGGTTCCAACCCGGCTTCTGTTCTGAACCGCGCCAGGAGGCGATCCGGCTCATAATTCAACAACGATTTGATATTTAGTTCAGTAGCGTGATTAAAAGGACCATCCAGCAGCTTGACATCAGTCAGCGGAAATGGCTTCAGCTCCTGCCGATCCTGCGCTTTCAGCGGCAGCGTTATCAGGGATATTAATAAAAGAATCCCGAAATTATAATTTATGTAATAAAATTTTTTCAACATGATATGCCTATTAAAATTGCAAGAAATAAAAAACAGGTGAGGCAACGATCGGTCACCTCACCGCGCCTGTGTTCTATTCAATAATCACTTCGTGGACGCCGCTTGCGTGCTCTTGCGGGAGGTTTACGATGACCCTCAAAGCATTGGTTTTCACCGGTTCAAAGCGGATCGAATCCCAATCATCTTTGGTTACTTTATAATCGCCTTTGGCTTTTACAGCTTTCCATTCGTCGCCGTCTTGATATTGCACTTCCCAACTCGCCGGAATTCTGCATCCTCCGAAGGGACCATCGTCAAACCAATATACTTTCACAGTGGAGACCTTCTGCGTTTGATCAAAGTCGAACTGCACCCACTCTGAAGTAGCTTTTTTAGGCCACCAGTGGATGTAGGGTACTGAATGGTCGTTGGAATTTTTCGGGAACAATTGGTCATTCACGGCACGTATAGCACGGGTTCGCACCGAAGCGCTCACCTTGCTTTTGTTAGCGATGGTGGGCGCAGGCGCCGGTCGTGCATTGTCCAAACTGGTTGGTATCCAAACGCTCATTTCGCCCGGGCCGCGGTTGTTCCAGAGGTGATAGGGGATTAGGGTTAATTTATTTTTGCCTGAAACCTGTACCTCGCCGTTCAGCTCGCGCTTGGCGGTTTGAGCCGTGCCTTCGATGGTGTAAATACCACCCAGCAGGTCGGATTTCACGGGTTTAAAATGCTGGGTTTTATCCACGATCAAATTCAAAACTTCACCATTCGGATTATCGGGCCATTCGGCGCAATACAGGATCGGGCCGCGTTCGACGGCAATTTTACCCACATCTTCCGTGACTTCCGGGTGCGCTTCTACCACTTCCACCTCCATCGGGAACATGATTTCAATTACATCCCGGTTCGTCCATTTCCTGGAAAAATTGATGTAACCTTTTTCATCCACTTCAAAGTTGACCTTCTTTCCGTTGAGTTTTATTTCAACAGGCTTGGTTTTGGAATCCAAATAGGTATATAAATTACTCGGAACAGGCTGATTCCTGGCATAACCCGGAACCCTAAGTTTCAGATTGGCATCCGCAGGGTTTTTTACTTTAAAATTAATCTTTACATCACCTTGCCATGGGAACCCGCTTTGTTGTGCTATAGTGAGTTGATTACCAGCTACATCAAAAGTAGATTCACTTGTAATATAAAGATTGATATAAATATCATTATCCTTTTGCGCAAAGATATAGCCCGGCATGGAGGGCAGGAAACGCGCCACATTCGGCGGGCAGCAGGCACAGCCGAACCACTCGCTTCGTTCGTGCTGACCGTAGGATTGCAACGGATTCGGATAGAAAAAGCGGTCGCCCGACAGGGAAACGCCGTCGATGATATTGTTGTACATGGATCGTTCCAGCACGTCAATATATTTGCTTTCGCCGGTCATCAAAAACATTCGGTGATTCCAGATGGCATTGCCCACGCCGGCGCAGGTTTCGCAATAGGCAGACATATTCGGCAGTTCATAATCCTCGCCAAAAGCCTCGCCGCTCCCGGTCGCGCCTATACCGCCATTGATGTAATATTTTTTATCTACGATGTCGTGCCAGATTTTATTGATTGCCTGGAGATACGACTCGTCGCCCATGATGGCAGCAATATCCGCCATGCCTGCCCACATGTAAGCGCCACGCACCGCGTGACCCACCGCTGCATCCTGCTGTGTAACAGGCAGATGCGACTGATTGTATTTGGTGGGTTTGCCTACATTTTCCTTGCCGCGTACATCCAGGAAAAAGCGTGCCAGTTTCAGGTAGCGTTCGTCCTTGGTGACTCGGTATAATTTGACCAAACCAATTTCCACCTCCTGATGGCCGGGATAATTTACAATCTTACCTTCACCAAATTCATTACAGATCAGATCGGCGCTTTTAATAGCAATATCCAGGAAATTGCGCTTGCCGGTAGCCGTGTAATGCGCCACCGCCGCTTCGAACATATGCCCGAGATTATAAAGCTCATGACTCAAATCGTGTACCAGTTCCCAGCGTTTTTCGCCGGCCCAGCGGTGTACATTTTTCCCGATGGTACGATTGGTGTACAAATAACCATCTTCTTCCTGGGCAGCACCAATATGTGCAATCAACGTATCCATCATCACTTCCATGTCTTTATCCGGGAAAGTTTGAATGGAATAACTGGCTGCTTCGATGATTTTGTAGATGTCGGTATCATCAAACGGGTACTCTGAGCAAAATTGCCCTTCTTTCTCACCGGCAGCAATAATAAAATTATCAATCCGACCAGATTCCAGGCTCTTCTGATAAGCAATGGGGATCGTTACATTATGGTTGGTGCGGATCTTTGGCGCCCAAAAATTGTCTTTAATATTCACTTTGGAAAAAGGAATCGGCGTAATCGGATAGTCCTGGTACTGCTCGGCTTGGCCAAAAAGGCTACCGCCCATGCAGCAGACCATCCAAAAAACTGCGGCTAATTGGATATATTTTGATTTCATAATTAATTGGATTTTAAAGCAAAACGATTTTTACAAAAGTAAGAATACCACGCCACAATTTGAAGGTGGCGTAGTATTCCTCAGCATATTGGGCTATCAATAGCCAGGATTCTGTTGTAGTTTTGCGTTCGCGTCAATTGCTGATTGTGGTATAGGGAAAATCGTGCGGAAATCGCCGTTGGGTACGTGGCTAAACCAGGATTTTTTGGTGAATACGCCAAAGCGGATCAAATCCTGACGACGGTGGAATTCACCTGCAAACTCCCAACCCAGTTCATCAAAAAAGCGACCGTACTGAATATCACTGCCACCCTCAACACTAACCATTTGGCCATCCTTGTACACGCCGTAGTTATAGCTGCTACCTTGCATCAGGTCTGCTCCGGTTACGATTGCCTTTTCGGGATTGTTCGGGAAATTCCGCTGACGTACCTGCGTTACAATTGCAGCTGCTTCGTCGGCTCTGCCCGTTCTCAGCAAGCACTCGGCCTTGATCATCAATGCATCAGCGTAACGGAACAGTGGCACGTCGTTGCTCAGCGGACCGATAGTTCCTACCTTGATTTCATACTTGCCAACACGATAACCCTCATATTCCTTTGTACCATCAATTGATCCTAATATGTTTTGATAATTTAACTGAACCGTTTTTAGGGCAGGATCCATCGAGTTGTATATCGGCGCACCGCTGCTTGAAAATTGCGGACCCTGAATCCAGGATTTCAGACGCTCGTCATCAGTATCGTAGGTGTCAATAAATTGTGGAATCGCACAACTACCGCCCCAGGGCGCTGTACCCAGATTATAGGTGGCTGCGCTTGCCGGGTGCAGGGTTTTCCAGTGATAGTGGAACCAGCCGGCTCTTCTTTCGTCAAAGATCACCGAGAAAATCTGTTCACTAGAACCTTCGTTGTTTGTTACAAAGTTATTGCGATAGCTACTTTCCAGTTGGAACAAACCACTTTGAATAATATCATCTACCTCGGTCATAGCATCATTCCAGCGAGGCGTACCCAAATATACCTGGGCGTTCAGATACATTTTCGCCAGGATCATTTTTGCTGCCCACTTATTCATTCGACCATATACCTTTGCTTCAGAAAGATTGGGCATGACAGTTTTTAATTCTGATTCGATGAAAGCAAAAACCTCGGCACGGGTTTTCTGTTCAGGAGTCTTGTTGCCAGCTTCTACATCGCTTTCCGTTACAATCGGCACATTGCCAAAATTATCCAGCAGGAAATAATAATAGAGCCCTCTCAAAGCGCGCAACTCTGCGACTGTTCCTTCGTTACCGGCTTTCTGGTTGTTCAGGATTGCACCATTCAGGATGTTGAGTGCACCGTATGCCCGGTTCCAAAGGTTGCGGGGCTGCGACTGAAAGGCATTCCAGGTATGCATGTGCAGGGCACGGTAAGTACCGCCATCCACCCAACCGTTCGGGCGTGCCGGGGTTACAATGGCATCCGAGCATTCTTCCTGTAGATCAAAAAAGCTATGCCAGCCGTACAATACGTCTGTCAATCTCGTGTAAACTGGAGCCGTGAGCGCTGCCTGAAAATCGGGATTTGCAGCTAGTTGCTCCTCGGTAATTAAATCATATGGATTTTCTGTCAAGTCAGTACAAGCCCCGAATCCAAGAATAAGGGTGAGTAGGTATGCAATTTTGGATTTTAATATGTTTTTCATAATCGGTGATATTTTATACATTAAGTTTTAGAATTTTAAATCAACGCCAAACGTGAACGTGCGTAACGTAGGATACTTATCGCGACTGTCATTACCCGGTGCGAGCCCGCCGCGGGATACCTCAGGATCTAGACCCTGATACTGCGTAATAAGCGCCAGGTTGGAAGCGGAGACATATAAGCGGGCACTTTTCACGGCATTAGCCTGACCGGTATTGAAACGGTACCCCAGTGTTACGTTGTCGATTTTAAAGAAATCGCCATCTTCTACATAGTGGCTTACGTATGATTGGGGGCTTTTGAGAATCTTACCGTCAATCTCTTCAAAAGCACTGTTCAGGCGGTTGTACACGATGTTCGGGTTTTCGTAAAACATGCGCTGGAAATTCAATATCTGATAATCGAAAGCGCCGCGCATCGTAACGTTCAGGTCAAAATTGCCATAGGTGAAGTAGTTGTTCCAAGCGAAGTACCATGTTGGCAAACCGTTGCCCAGTATCTGCCGGTCGTCCGGATTGGCATCTACGATAGACTTGAGCTCGCCGTCCGCACCTTCTATCAGCCAAGTGCCATCGCGGGTAGGATCGCTTGGATTGTCAATCACACCGACACTCTTAAATCCGAAGAAATTACCCACAGGTTGACCTACCTCCAGTTTGTGCGTGCTCAACTGGATAGGGTCGCCCGTGCCGCCGGCAAAGAAAAAGTCATTTTCCAACTTGAATTCATCACTAGAAATACCGGCGAGTTTATTCTCATTGCGAGAGTAATTGGCGTTGGTGGTCCAGGTAAACTTCTTGGTATTAATAGCCAGATAATTCACGCCAATTTCAATCCCCCGGTTGGTCATCTTGGCTGCGTTGGCTACAGTAGAACCAACGAGATTGGGCGGTACCGGTACCGGGAAGCTGAAAGCCAGGTCGTCCAGGGTTCTGTCGTAGAAATCAATGCTACCGGTCAGCTTGTTTTTGAATAAGCCGAAGTCAACACCAATATTGTATTCTGTGTTTACTTCCCAGCCCAGGTTCGGGTTTGGGTTGGCTACTGGATTAAGAATATTGACCCAATCAGTGCCATTGAAGTAAAATTGCGTAGAACTGAAAGAGTAGCGTGTCAGCGACTGATAAGGATCTGTGGAAATAGAGCCTGTACGTCCGTAGCCCACTCTTAGTTTCAGGTTGCTGATGGCGGCAATATCCCGGATGAATTGTTCATTGCTCAGGGTCCAGCCTGCAGAAATCGAAGGGAAAAGCCCCCACTTGTTGTCTGCACCGAATCTGGAAGAACCTTCATAACGCAAGCTCGCCAGGATGTTGAATCTGTCATTAAAACCATAACCAATACGACCAAAGAAGCCGATCAGTTTCCAGTCATTCCGGTAGCTGTCAATTCCTGAGCCAGGTAGGTTATTACGAATGGCATTTCCCTGCTCGATACTGTGATATGAGAACAAATCGGTCGGGAAGTCGTAGTTGGTGATGGACGAACCCCGGTTTTCCAGATCAATGTAGCTGTAACCGGCCAAAGCCTGAATTCTATGTCCATTGAAATTGGCGGAATAATCAGCTGTCAGATCAAGGAAGTTTTCTGTAGTACGTCCGTTGGATACACTTGCCAAACCGTTTCGGTTATCCCGAACAGTAGAAATATGATTCATCGTTTGGTAAGAACCATTGTTAAAATCATCGATGTGCTGCGAACCTACAATTTTCAATTCCAGCCCCGAAACTGGGAAAAAGGATAAGGAACCGGTGATCCAGGTCCAGTCCCGGCGATTATCTACGATTTGTTCCCGGATACGGGCAACCGGGTTTTCATACTGAAACTGGTCGATGCGCTCTACCCAGTTTCCATTTGCATCCACCAACTCATCCGTAGGATTGCGGATCAGGGCTTGACGGTAGGTGAAATTGCTAAACGGACCATAGCTTTGAATACCTTTCAGCAAATTTACGTTTGCTTTGAATTTGTCATTCAGAAAATAATGATCTACGTCTAATCGCAGCTTGAATTCTTCGTTCTGAGAAGCTATAAAAATGCCCTCCTGATTCTGATAGCTGGCGTTGGCAGTGTATCTTGTCTTGCCATTGCCTGCTCTGAATGAAAGGTTATGGAATTGATTGAAAGGGTTGCGCGTGATCTCATCCAGCCACTCCGTTTCGCCGCCAAGGTCATAAGCTTGTGTAATCAAACCTCTTGAAATAGCTGATCTTACATCATTGGCGTCCATAAAATCGGCGGTTTTCAAAAAGCGATCAGTGGCCACATAAGCAGAATATTCGATCACCGGATCCATCACGCCTTTTGCTTTTTTTGTGGTAATCAGGATCACGCCGTTTTTACCTCTGGTGCCATATATCGCGGAGGCGGAGGCATCTTTCA
>CAZGAU010000201.1:0-8828 GCA_964523725.1 uncultured Saprospiraceae bacterium | reverse complement strand
ACCAGCTTGGTTTTGGCGTTCGGGTAGCTGCGGTCGAAGCGTACCTGCACATCGAGGTGCGCCTGATTGGTTTTACGGAGTTTGTGCCGTAAGGTTTCGGTCAGCAGGGTGTCGCTTTCGGCATCCTGCGGGAAGTAGAATTTGATCTTGTCCTCCACGCTGCGCTTGATGAGCACGGGGCTTTGCAGCACGAAGCGCTCGTGCTCACTGAAAGGCGGCGGCACCTGGAGTCGCACTTCCTGCACCTGGAGTCCCCAGCGGATGCCGGCATCACCAAATACACCGTTCACGATGCGCTGGTGCAAGCCGGTATCGGGGGCGCTGATGAAAAAGTGTGCGCCCTGCGGGAAGTGAAGCCCTGCGCCGCGCCGCTTGCCGCCGCCGAGCCACGAGAGGGAGTAGAGCGACAGGTCGTCGTGCAGATCGTTATCGCCGAGCCACTTATGCATCGCGCCCACGAGCGTGCGCTGGTAGTGGAAGGGCACGGTTTCGGTGTTGGGTGTGGTTTTGAGATAAATGCGCATGATTTTTTATTTTTATAGTCTGTTTGTTTTTAGGTCTTCGCGTGAGATTTGCAAAATCTTCGAGATTTTGTAAATCTTTGGGAGAACCGGGATTTGCAAAATCTTTGGGAGAGAATTGAGATTTACGAAATCTTTGAGATTTCGCAAATCCAATTCTTTGGGTTTTGCAAATCCGGTTCTTCGCTACAAATATCGGGGGGCACCCCATGTAACTACGTCCCTACCCCTAAAAAATTCTCATTTTTTTCAAAATTTCATGGTTTGGACCTGTTCACGCAAGTGTTCCAGTAAAGATTCGGGTTGCAGTACTTCAATAATCTGATGGTGAAATCCAAGAATGAAATTGGTCAATCCATAGAATTTGTGATTGACTTTGCATTGGAAATCATATACGTCTTTTTCCTGGGCCGGTTGAATGTAAGCTTGCGAAAGCGGAAAACGTTCCACCAGTTCATTCTTGGCGCCTACGCGCAACCGAAGGTGCACCGATACCTGGTTATTATCTACAATTCGGAAAGGATCGGTTGCCATGACGCGGTGCTGGTTTTCGTACACCCAGGGATCGGCGGTCACCTGAATGCGGGTGATCCGGGAAATGCGGAAATGACGGATTTCACCTATGTCCACATCGAATGCGTGTAGAATATCATCCGAAGGATCAGGATGAAAGGGCTCTACCCGGCGATCGCTTACCTTATTGCTGTTGGAGGAATGATAATCAAGCAGGATGACTTGTCGCTGCTCGCGTTTGGCTTGTTCCAGCAGGTCAATTTTACTGAGGTAGGGTTTGCGCAGGAAAGCATTGCCCAGCCGGGCGTAATCGTATATCGAAACGATTTTACGCTTGAGTTTTTCGACGCTGGGGTCGTAGTTTCCCAATTGCCCGATCGCATCCAGTAATAATTGTTGATCTTTTTCCGAGAAATGGAGCAAATCTTTGAGCTCTTCGAGTGGTTTATCTACGGTAAAGCCGTAGCAATATTTTTTGTTGTGGGTGATTTCAAAGCCCGCATCTCTAAAGGCTTGGAAGTCTTTTTTAATAGTATCGGGATGTGCATTATATCGGTCGGCGAGTTGCGCTTTGGTATATCCGAAAGGACGTTCGAGCAGCGCCCGCTGAATGCGCAACAGCCTGACCTTGGTGGTGTATTCTTTATCCATGCTGTTGGGGGATTTATAAAATGACCGGAATTAATATTATATGATGTTCGGAGATGATATAATATCCATAATAATAGAAGAAATGATTTTCCATGACTATTGATTTTAATAGTTTGATTCTTTTATTACGATATACCACATTTACTAATCAGTAAATGCTGATAATAGACTTAACAGTCATTATGATTTGTTTAATAATTTTGGTGGTAGTTTTCTCTCCCGTCGCCTTAGATATGGACTAACTTTAAAGGTATGTTAATTGGTGTGTAAGATAGGATGTTTCGTGTAAATATGCAATGGTAAGTTAAAGTATGTGGACTGAAATTTGAGAATTTTTGAAAATACTGGGCTTACTTTCCGATACAGAAAGCATAAACCCGCTTATTCGCCTGAATATGAATAACATAAAATCAGTTGAACGGAGTTAAGGCACGAGAAAGATACAAGATTTAAGCCCCCTCGTTTAAGCCCTCCATTTTGAAATTGATCACAATTAATAAACAAAAAGGAAAAGATCCTCAATCATTTCTCCGCCACTTTTAATAAAATTCCTATCGCTTCTCTTTTTCCAAATACTACTGCATCATATTTTTTTCAAAAAATCACCTTCTGATTTAGTCACCTTTCTTAATAATGCTGCACTCACATTACAAATCATCAAAATTACAGATCAAATTTTAATCAAATGCATGTAACCTCCCGCCTAATAGCCAATAGATGATACATTTATAAACTTAAAGTACTATTTACGAAGGTGGTTTTCAAAGAATGCCAATGTTACCTTCCAGTTGAGTTGGGAAGCATTGTAGTTATTTTCCAAACTCCCACCATTGCTAAGTACATACCCATATTGTTCGATATTCCCAAAAAGGCCAAATAAGCTATGACCTCCTTTCGGAAAGAAATTGTGTACTATATTGAACTGAAAGTTATGTTCTTGAAGTCTGTTTATTATTTGCTTGCTAAATAAAGCTGATGGCCAAATCCTATCCAAAGCACCAGCTGAAATAAGTACAGGTCCATTAATATTTTCAACAGGTATGGTGGCTTTTGTTATTTCGGTTGAGTCTGCTGAACTCAATCCATTTATGTAGTATTGGCTTACGTCTTCCCGAGAGCCATTTCCATATTTAATAAATGGTAAAGGCTGATTGTTAAATTTCCAAGATGATTTTGGATCCCAATTTATACCTTGCCAAACATAGGCTGACGGCATGTGTGCCGCTACGGCCACTGGAATTTCAGGGAAATATGAGCCAATTAAAAGCGCAGCTTCAGCTCCTTTTGAAACTCCCAAAATTCCGATTCTATTAGCATCTACTTTGGGATGACTTAATAGATAATCTAACCCTTTTTTAAAGTATTCTAACGGAATTTCTTCGAGTTGAGTAGGAAGTGAGTCATAATTAAAATAGGCAAGACTCAATGAAATATATCCATGCTTACAAAGACTGTCTGCATATAATTCCGCTAATTTGATACCTCCTAATGAACCTCCTAAAGTGACAATTGCAGGAAATTTATTTCCTTTCTGTTCCGGCAAATGTAAAATTCCTTTAATACCATGAATGCCAATGTAAACTGGAAATTCAGATTGGGCTCTGGATACTCTCAAGCCGTATAGTAACACTAAGCATATAAGTATAGCTTTCTTCATAGACATACACTTTTTTACATGAGTACAAGCCTGATATAAATTGGTTACAAAAAGTGTCTCATTTTTTTGACACCTTACTATTCTAGCTTTTTGAACACCAGTCCTCCGATTAAATAATTGTCCCGTTTATCAGCTTCAAATTGGATTAAATACAATTTATTTTCAGAGCGCACAGTAAAGATCAAAACGTTGCTTTTAGCTTTTTTAATTTCCATAATCTCCGGATTCACAAGACTGTTAGATATGCCTTGAACAAATCCTTTAAGGTCAAAGGACTCACGAAATGATTTGTAAAACACTTGCTCCATAAACACGTTTGATATTTTTTTTGATGCTATAGCATCCATAAACTGATTTGCCTTTTTTCCTATTTCTGTGTCAGGGAAACCCCAGTTTGTAGTGCTGTTTATTATGTCTTCTTGCTTTTGAAAATCTCCATTAATTACATCATTAATCCATCGAGTGTAACTGGAAACCCTTGTGTAATATTCAATAACACCATAATGCCCTTCTTTTACTCCGATTTGTTCATTGAGTTGGTTTGAACTTATACCGGCAAGGTATTTTTGACCATTCACTTCGATAAATGCAGGACCACCACTGTCTCCTGGTCCACTTATTCCTTCAAATTCGGTGGTGTTTTGATTGTCTGGTTCATCAAATCGGAATTTGATCCAATGATGGGAAACGCTGTCAATTTTATTGGTTGCTATCCTAAACTTTGAATCATAATTTACAGGACCTGAAAGCCCTGTTCCGGCCCCTCCCCTGCCCATTATGATGATGTGATTACCAACCTCCATACTGTCGGAATACAGGCTAGCAGGCTTGATATAATCAACCGGTCTATCAAGTTGAATCAAGGCAATGTCGTGTTCAAACCCTTCGAAATCAGGATGGACAACAATTCGATGAACCGTAAATACCGAATCAAAAAGATTGATGGTTTGATTAGCCTCTACAGAATTTAGACCATGAGCGGCAGTAACAATCCAATCTTTGCTAATTAACGTACCCTCCATTTCAACTATCCCGGTAAGGTCACGTAAATGCAACTGCACCACACCTGGATAGTCTTTAGCGTCAGCAATGAATTGCTCTTCCGTTTTGTCGTGGCGGGTTACAATCGGGTTATAGGCAATAACCATTAAAAGATATATGAGTATTATTTTCATAATTTAGGTTTGGATTAAAGGGCGTCAATGGTCGGATACTCGTTTCTGGTCCGCTGGGATTGAGAGCAGCAGGTTACCCGAGTTCCTTATCATTTTTACAAGCCCTTGCTCTGGGTAAAATATTAATTTGAATTGGCTTAACAGTGAACTGCCAACATATATATCTTCAATGTTAGGGTCAAAAACCACAAATGGTGCTTTAATAGTATATGGTCCAAAGGGTACATCGCTTTGGAGTTGCCCAATATAGGTCATCGTGGTGCCTGTTTGATTGTTGTGCATTTTCTTGAATTCCCTCAGTGGAGCGCTCAACTTAATAGAGTCTTTAAGATGGAGCGGAAAGTAAAGCCATAATGTTGCTCCGGTATCAAAATTCATGTAATAATCTTTTTCCTCAATTCTTGATCTTAGATAAGGCATCCTGCCAATTGTATGAATTGAAGTAAAGCCAGAATCTGGAGAGTGGGTATTCTCGATGATAAATGCAAAACGCATTTCAGGATAATCCAAATAAAAATTCGACTTGCTCAATAAATTATAACCAATTACCCCGTCCACATCGAGGTCTTCATATGCCGCTCCATGTACATTTAAGAATAAACTATTTCCTATTTGAAACTTGTTGACATTAACTATATCTCCTCTTGTCCGATCAACCACAATCTTAGTATTGGTAGCTTCAACCACCGATTGTTTAAATAACATAACATTTGAGCCGAGATCAACTAAAAAAATATATGGACCTTTTCCATTAATCAAAACCTCAAGGCAAGGAAGTGTTTTGGAGCCGGCCATTTTAAGTGTATCAGGCTGAATAAAAAAGTCGCTTGTAGCAGTTCTTACCTTGTTCAATAATGAATCACTCAACTGAGGATAGCCTATTTTAGGCAATAGCAGAATAACAAAAAAGAAAATTGGAAGAAGGGTTCGCATAAAATTACATGGTTTTTGATTTTAATTTTTAATCACGCTCAATTTGTCCCATATTCATCTGTGTCCAGACCTAAATGAATTTTACACCATTCCTTTAATTTGGCAGGGTCTTGAGATTTGAAAAAGATACCTCCAATACCAGTTACTCTTTTCATCTCCTGATTGTTTTTTGACGTCGGTTGTAGATTAATGGATTTTCAAATATTAATTCGGGCAATTCACTTGTTTGGCTGTATGAAGCAAAATACAACAGCGTATTCGAGTCTTTTTTTACAATTGCAGAAGTATATGATTTTGTTTTTGATTTTCCTGATACCGATGCATAATGAAATAATGTGTCACCCGCCACCTTACAAGAACCATAATGTATTTCATTTTTGTTTATGGTCGTAAATTCAAGTTGGGATGTAGCCGGATTGAAAAAGTAAACACCTTCATAATGAGAAAAAGGGTTTCTTGTCTTTGACAGTAAATCATTGTTCACGAAAATGAAATACTCATGGCCTCTCTTGTTAAACTCCAGTACAGAAATGAAGGATGTATCTTGAGGCATACCTTCCCAGAGACCTTCCAAAGCGTTAAAATAGTGTAAAACATTAGTCTCCTCTGGCTGCATAATATTATTATGCTTTACCCAAGTATAAGACCTATTCTCAGCCCATTTTCCTTTTTCAGAAATGGCGAATGATGTGCCAACATATGATGTATCGGATAAAATATGATTTTTGTGTCCAATCTTATACTGAGTACCGTCTGGATTTGTAAATATTTGTTCCAGTTGAGTTTCATTTTGATCCTTTCGTAAAATATGCCCGATGCCTATGGTACCGTCAGAACCAAATTGAATAAGGCATGGGGATTGTTTTGTGGCATCCCAATACTTTCTAAACTCCCAAAATAGCGTAGTGGGTTTACCATTTATTAATCCATATAATTTACCAACAATGCTCTTGTTGCCATTTCCCCAAGTCCAAGTAATTCTATATCCATCGTAAGGTTCCTGTTCACTTTGATATTTTTTATTATTAGTCGTCCAACTCCCAATATTCGCTTCTAATTCCGAAAGAAACCAATCTGGAATTTTGCTATTTTGTGAAAAGACGTAGCTACAAACGGACGAAAAGAACATGATAAACACAATCCTTATTGCTAAATAATTCTTTGTACTGTTAGTTATCCAATTAGATGTTTTGAATATTATCATTACATTTTTCTTTTAAAGGTTTTTGGATTAACACCGCAACTGGAAATCACAAACGTATTCGGGTCAATGAAATCAAGCCGAATATCTTCATACTTTGAATAACCCAACGTTTTGCCTGAAAGGGCTTTAAGTTCAAATTGACTTTCCCCGCTTCGATACAAAAGACTGTTGTTCTCCCATTCAATCGTTCTTTCATCACCAGATTCACTTTGATATTGACCGACAAATCTTTTTAACTCCTCTGTATTGATTTCCGTTGAGGTGGAGAGGGCACGGTTCGTCTCCTTAAACAGCAACGTCTCCAGATCACAAGTAATAGATGCAGCACGAACATCTTCGTTGTTGCCCAACACTGCTATAAATATGTCTTCATCAGGATAATATACCAGACGGGAATTAAAACCATGAATACCTCCGTTATGATTGTACATTTTACGTCCGTGCTTATAGACTATTTGCCAGCCGAGCCCGTAATCGGATTTGTACGGAGTAAACATTATCTTTAGTTGATCCTGACTTAATATTACATTCGAGTTAAGTGCTTGGGACCATACGAATAAGTCATTTGTACTTGATAATAACCCTCCTGCAGAGTAGGCTGCGGGATCTGTTAATTTATCATTGACCCTTAGTGAATCAGACATTCGATAACCTTCAGATCGACCTTTGATAATTTGCCTAGGATTATCATAGGTTGACTTCTCCATTTGCAATGGAATAAAAACAGATTGGCTTAAAAATTCAGTGTACTTCTCCCCGCTTACAAGTTCAATGAGATAGCCGAGGAGTACGTACCCAAAGTTGTTGTAGGTATATGTTTGCCCGGGTATATTTTCCAACGGTTTATCAGCTTCGGAAATTAACACCTTTTGAATTTCCTTAAATGTTTCGGCAACAGGCACTGCATCCATATCGCCAAAATGATCAGGGATGCCAGAAGTGTGCGTTAGTAAATGAAATATTTTTACCTCACGCCAACTCCTTGGTAAGTTGGGAATATAATTTCCTATTGGATCCATTATCGACATACCATTGTTTGTGGATATCAGTTTCAATGTTGCCATTGCCGTAAAGGGTTTGGTTAAGGAGCCTATTCGATGCAGTGTGGCATTCGTGTTGGGAACATTGTTTTCGTAATCAGCAAATCCATATCCCTTATTCAGAATCACTTTTCCTTTTCTTGCAATAAGTACCGATCCACTAAATGAATTAACTTCTGTAATAGTATTTAGGTAATTGTGTAAGCTATTTTGTTCAATTTTGGATTCATCATGCTCTTTACTAGGTGAATTGGGGTTCTCAACAGCTATGGGAATAACCTTATTTAGAATATATGAGAATCCTCTGCTTCCTCCATCAGAAACAGTTACTTTTATTTTATTTTCATTCAAAGGTCTATAAATAATCATTTTAGGAAAATCGTGCTCGGGGTTTTCAAAAACGAATGCACTGTCTGATGGGCTGAGCGTAAATTGGACACCTTTACCCTTATTCTGATTGATGACGCTAGCTGTATAGACTACTGTACTATCAAAGACCGTTATTTCCAGATACTCCGAGACTCTCATATCACCATTTCGTTGTTGATATGAGAATCCTTTGAAGCTTGTTTCGCTTAACTTACTCCAATATTCGTAGGAATCTCGGCCATCCGTTTTCCAGGTTCCCTGAAGGAAATTTGAAATGGGTACTTGAGCGGATAGGGTATTTGCCCATAGTAGGAAAAAAAATAAGCTGCCTGAGTAAAGTTTTCGCATCATAAGTTGTAATGATTTATGTCTGTTTTGACTTAGGCGCCACCCATGCTCTAAAATTCCTAAACATGGAATCTCCAGATTTGCAAAGGTAAAGAGATCGAAAACCCTGGTATTGTAAAAAATTAACCTTTTGGGTCTATTGGGAAAAAGTTTGGGGATAGATTTATTATAACCATGATGTATTTAGAGGGGTAAAGCCACTAAATTCCTGAAACTACTTAATGGAATGCGACTGGTCGGAATATCCTGTTTCGTGTACAATATCCGTCCGGGCAATTTTCGATTTTTTGTGAATAATTTATAAAATGGAATTGAACCTTATACAAGGTCTTTAGCGGTAATCCGGCAAATTTTTTAAATTGATTACTTTCCGATACAAAATTTACTAAATATATTATCAAGCAGGTCTTCTACGCC
>CAZGAU010000200.1:7294-8922 GCA_964523725.1 uncultured Saprospiraceae bacterium | reverse complement strand
TTACTCACGCGCGTTAGTTTATTTTTATTATTCTGTATAAAATCTATTAAAATTAAAAATTTTAAAAAAGATGTTTAGTAAAATAAAATAACGACTATATTTGTATATACAATAAAAATTATTGTTTTACAAAACGAAACAAAATGAATACCAACAAAATTTTACTCGGTGGACTCGCCGGTGGCGTAGCCTTTTTTCTTCTCGGTTTCCTATTTTACGGTATCCTGCTCATGAAATTCTTTGAAGCCAACAGCGGCAGTGCTACCGGCGTGATGAAAGACCCTCCGGTTTGGTGGGCTTTGATCCTCGGTAATATTTTCTGGGGACTGTTACTCGCAGTTATTTTTGGGCGCTGGGCAAGTATATCCACTTTTGCTGGAGGAGCCAGAGCTGGCGCAATTATCGGGCTGCTTGCGTCATTAAGTTTTGATCTGACGATGTTTGGCACGGCAAATCTATCTACGCTTCCCGCAGCCGGCGTGGATGTAGTTGTAGCCACCATTATGAGTGCAATTGCAGGCGGGGTGGTTGGCTTGGTACTTGGTAGTGGAAAGTCAAGCTAGGAAACTCCTGATACTGTAAACTAAAAAGGGGGACACTTGTGCCCCCGCTTCTCGTTTTATGCTTTGATATTCAGATGATTACGCCATATGAGCGCGAATCATCCAGGCCATTTTTTCGTGTGCTTCCATCATGGCGATCAGGAAATCATTGGTTCCGGCGTCCTTATGCTCTTCCATGGCCACCTCCTGATCGTGGCGAAGGATTTGAATAATCGCTTCGTGGTCAAGCAGCAGGTTCTCCAGCATCCGCTTGGCATCACCGTTCAAGTGGCTGGTCTCTTCCAGCCGCGCCATTCTCTTAAATTCATCCATCGAACCAGGCGTAAAGAAGCCCAAACTACGCACACGCTCAGCGGTTTCATCAATAAACCCGGCAAGCATATTGTATTGCTCTTCAAACAGTTCGTGTAATGGCTTGAAATGAATGCCCGTCACATTCCAATGGTAATTTCTAAGCTTAAGGTATAAAATGTGCTGATCGGCCAGCAACAAAGAGAGCATATTGGCAAGCGATTGCCGGTCGGCATGCTCGATACCTATATTTACCGCAGTTTTTTCCTGCACAATTGAATCAACTTTCATATGAAATTAAATTTGGTTAAATAATACATTAAAACGAACCGGAAGCCTACTATGTTTAGCTATTTGCGCTCTAAATTCCATTTAAGACCAAGATAAAATTCGCGCCCGTGAATCGGCGAAAACGCATAGGCGGTATCAAAATAACTGCTGAATCCCGGCGGCGTGGTGGGATCGTTAAAACCAACCAGTGGCGAGATTTCCTGCTTGTAATTAAACAGATTCTGGATGCCGGTATAAAGACTGAATCGTTTTGAAAATTCTTTGCTCAACTGTATGTTTTGAAAGGCAAAAGGCTCGGATCGGGTGGGGCGTGAGGTGGGCAGCGGATTGCCCTGTTCGTCGAGATCAAACACCTCGGGCAAAGCCATCGGTCCGGTGATGCGCAGCGTGTAAGCCAGCGTAATCCGGGGCTGTTTCCAGCGATAATTGGCATTGAGCATGCCGCTCCATTCCGGGGCGTATTCTAAGTTGGTTGTTTGTAAG
>CAZGAU010000200.1:0-7194 GCA_964523725.1 uncultured Saprospiraceae bacterium | reverse complement strand
GTAAAAACATGATTTACATTTAGTGAACCATTATATGAGCGCTCCGGGCGCAATTCGCCGAGGATTTCCACCGCGCGCTGCCCGGTCACGAAAGCATGATCTTCTGTGAAGAGGTTGACAATACGAAAACCCGTGCCAAAGTTGGCGCGCAGCGTCGTCCATGTGCCAGGCTTATATTTTAAATTTAATCTTGGGGCGAAGATCGGTCCATGCGCTGCATAATGATCCAGGCGAGCGCCTCCGAGCAATGTAAAGTTTTTATTTACTTCCCATTCATCTTGTATAAAGATTCCGGGAATAAACTGATTGTCGGGTGATTCCGTGGCAACCGTATTATCATCATAATTCTGATAGCGAGTCGTCAAACCCAGGAGCAAGGAATGATCCTTGAGTGGCTTATTCCAGATAAAATTGGCGAACGCAATATTTTGTTTGGCTTCGTAAAAATCGCTGCCGTAGTAGCTGTCCTGCAGATGATTACTGAAAGAATAATCGACCCGCAGATCAGCGGCCATGGGCAGTTCGTAGGTTCCGAATAATTCCACGCGATTGGTATAGATGCTTTCCCCGTAAATGCGGTCGCTGCCGCGCAGGCGCCGGTAATTGCGATTTTCCAGGAATTCCTCCACCCCGTTGCGGCGGTCTTCAAAATAATATTTGCCGGTGAGCGTCCATTTTTTGCCGCTCTTGCGAGCGATGTCCCATTTTGTGAAAAAGGAATAACGATCCAGATTGATCATATCGCCGAAGCCGTCGTCATTCGTATCGTCAAAATCATTGATATAAGCGTAATTCAAACCGATAAAACCTTTGGAATTGCCAATTTTGGGCGCAACCGACAGATTGCCAAATGATTCCAAATGAGAAGTTCCCATTATATCTACGGAAAGCAGGGGCTGTTTCGCCGGGTCTTTTGTAATGATGTTGATCACGCCGGCCACCGCCTCCGAGCCGTATAGTGTGGAACTTGGACCTTTGATCACCTCAAACCGGTCGATGATCATATTTGGAATACCGTTCAACCCGTACACCGCCGCGAGATTGCCATAAATCGGCGTCCCGTCCATTAGTATAGCAGTGTAAGCACCCGGCAATCCATTGATACTGACGCTATTGGTAAAGCAAACCCCGCAGGCGACCACCTCCTGCACGCCGTTTACCAACTGAATACTTTCCACGATCGAGGAGGAGGCTGTCGGAATATAGGTGTCCAATTGTTTGGCGGTAATCACGTCCACTTTGATCGGAGAAGCCGTAACGTAGGTAGGTTTCATTGTGCCGGTGACCACCACTTCGCGTAGTCCCAACGTACTTTCCTGGAGTTCGACTGGCTCCAGCTCCAGTTTTTCATTGGCTTTCAGTTCAATTTTTTGTTCAACCCGCTGGTAACCGAGCATGGCAATTTCAAGCTTATAAGTGCCGGGAGGCGCGGTAATTTCAAACTGTCCTTTCTCATCAGTAGTACCGCCGAAAGAAGTTTCTTTCAAGGAGATATTAACAAATTCCAGCGCTTGCCCACCTGCCAACACCCTTCCTTTCAGGGTACTCTGAGCATTTAATGAAAAATTTGCACAGCAAAACAAAAAAAGAATATGTAACCGAACTATCATCTTTTGTTGAATTTTAAAGTTCAATTACAAAAATAAAAAATAAAATTTAGATTAATCTAATTTTTTAATTAAGTTTATAAAATAAAAAGCCCTGTGGACACACAGAGCTGGTATGCAGGTGCTGTTACTTCAGAGCAATCAGCTGGCCTTTAAGTACTAGCGAACAATTTTTTTTGCAGGATAAGAAAATAGGAATTTGGCAAGAAGAATAAAAACTGCTTATTTTGCCAGATTAGTTTACTAATGCACATTTTCCTATGCTCCTGCCGACAATCCGTCGGCAGGACATAGGCTTTTAGGTAAATTTGCTTAATTTTTCAGTTGGCTTACGCTTTCAAATCTTTTAAGCTTTCGCAGCAGCCATCTGTGTGGACTTGGAAGCAGCCAGTGAGTAAATCACCAGACCGAAGCCAATCTTGTTTACCGCATCACCAATGTTGTAGATAATGTCCAAAGCTTCAATGCTCAGCACACCGCTCAACAGACCATCCGTTTCAATTGCCATGTAACCAATCGGGTAAATTGCCCAGCCGACCAATACGAACCACGCCAGCGTATTGAACGCTTTTTGCAGAGTCGGATCGTTGGAGTTTTTGGACAATTGCTTGGCAGAACCAAACCATACTTCGTACAGTACACCTACGTAACCCAGCGTAGAAATAGCGCCCCAGATAGCACTGCTGCTACGGAAGACCGTTTCACCCAGGTAACCGGTTACCAACATGAATAAAGAGTAAATGATCAGCCGCCACATTAGACCCTGCTTAGCACCGAACGCTTTCAGGATCAGGAAGAATTCAACGCACATCAGAGGTACGGTCAGAATCCAGTCAATGTAACGGAATTCAGTTGGCGAAACGCCATTCTCTGCCCAGAAGCCTCTCATGTAAAAGTAGTGTACGGCAGCAATACCGGTAATCAAACCCGATACGAGCATGGAGTCTTTCCACTTACCATCCACGCGGGTCATTTGTACAAAAAAGAATACGGTTGCGGCGAGCATTGCCATTGAACCGATGAAGAACGTGAAACCTACATAATCGCCAGATTTCAACGTAGCTAAAAATAAGGTTTGAAAGTTTACTAATGCATCCATGACACTTAATATTTGTTGTTAAACGATTGAAAAACAATGGATAAACAATACGTTAAGAAATTGGTTTACAAATTTTTCAGAAAAATTTGAATATACAATTAATATTGAAACATGTATTTTAGTGCTCCTGGTTCCTGGCATGATCCACTTCAGCGGATTCGCTGCTTTCCCATTCACCATATAATAAATCGATCAGAATCATGTGCGGCAGGGTAATCACCGAAATAAAGATGAACAGCAAACCCAGATTGGGCTGGATTCCCAGGCTGGTTTGCAACATGTACAACAACCCCAATCCAATCACTGCCACCAAGCTAAGCGGTAAAGCTTGCCGGACGTAGGTTTGCCAGGAATAGCCTGCTACGCGATCTTTAAAAAAACGAATCTGATCGGCAATAGAACTCATCGAATGCCAAAACACAAAGTAGATCACAAAGCCCAGTATCAGTGGCGTAAAAACAAATAAGCAACTCAATATCAATAAGTTAAACAACTCCCGAAGCAGTTGTCGCCGTTCAATGAGCCGGTTCACTGCCAGCATGCAGGTCATCCACACGTTGGTGAGTACAAGCATGAGGCAAAGGGCTTGTCGCCAGCCAGATTGCAATTCAATTACATCGCCTCCGGTGATACTGCTGAGGATGGGCTCCGCCATTTCAAAATGCCAGAGAATCGGTATAAACAGTACGAACGCACCCCAATTGAGATAAGCTGCCCAAGCCTGGATTTTGTTTTCAAAATTGATATAATGCCAATTTGATTGTCCGAAATGATAAACCGACAGAATCAGGAATATCGCCAGCGCCAGTATCGGCAGCAGCCACCAAATGACGCTATATACCGCCATGAGTAGTAAATAATTTAAATAAAATTGCTCCAAATGTTTACCGCCGAGAAAAGACTTTCGCAATTGTAAAAAGATCAAATGATCGGTAGCTCCATGTGGAATGCCAACAAGTAGCATTAGGGGAATCGCGATCAAAACCTCCGAAGAAGCCAGTATTCCCGGGAAAACTAGTGAAAAAAGTATAAAGGTGACTGATACAAACAGTGACAGTTTGTACAGATATGAATAATTATTATCCATATTGGCATTTTATATTATATTATGTAAAAATTATTAGAACCTAAAATATTCACGCGCCAGCGCTCTCAGGAATGGCGGCCATGGCAATCGTGCAAGGATTCTAAGCTCCTGCCAAATGTTTGTTTGTTCGTCGAGAAAATTTAAGATGTGACTGATTTCGTTTCTGCGAAACAAAGCGCTGAAGACTTTCTGGACTGTCCCCCCCTCGTTTCGTAGCATACTTAAAAGAAGTTGATCGTAAAATTTGAATCGAAGTTTTCGGGATGTTGTATAGCCAGGCGTTTCTCCTCTTTCCAATTGCCTGACAATTGCCTGTGTTTGCCTCTGAATATTCAAAAAAGCATAGCCTGTGGTTGGTTTTACCGCGCCACCGGCCGTACCGATTTGAATGATATGTTCACCTGCCGCTCTTTTGAGAGGCACGTTGGTCATAGGAATCACGCCATATTCTGTCTCCAGAATCCGGAATTGACCGATCCCCTCTTTTTCAAAATACCCCTTTAACGCCTGTTCATAAACCTCTTTTGGTTCCAGTTGAGCTGAGAAAATGGTATATTCCACCAACGCACGGGTTTCGGAAAAAGGTAACACGTAGATGAATCTTGCGCTATTTTGCTGTTCTACCCGAAAGTCCATGAGTGTCAGGCTTTCCGGATCAAAAGCCGGCTGACTGGTTTCTACAATCCAGCCCATAAAATGCTGTAACAAAAAGTGGTAATTACCAGCACTCGCTTGCTGACTTTGCCAATCATAGCGGCTGTCGAAAATCCAGTTTGCCCGATAGTACTCTCCTCCAACCTTAGCGTAAGCGCCTTGTTCATCTTCGCCGATTTCCGAAATTTCTCCTCGCAACCACTGATATCCACTGTGTTTTTGGATTGCATCTTGTGTAAAATGATAGAAATCAGCGCCTCTGATCAACTCATAATGCCTTTGTCGAAGCTTGCTCTGCAATTTTCCTTTGAAATCAGCAAAAGCAAGATTTTCCCATTTTTTGGCGACGATAGATTCGTAAGCCGTCGGTTTATCTGTCCAAAAACACCATGTACGATCATTTTTTACCTTATCTTCACGGTCAATGATCAGCACTGAGGCGTCGGCAAATTTACTTTGGCTCAAATAATACGCCAGGCTCAGCCCTGCGCATCCGCCACCTGCGATAATAAAATCAAAATTTTTCATTTAATACTGGTTCCCCGCGGTGGAAACATTGGAGTAATGACAAAAGAAAAGAAAAGTTGTTTAAAGTTTGACAGAATTTTTCTTAAAAATATTCAAAAAGCCAGAACCTATCTTTTGTTTTTTAACTAAGCTACCAATTCCTTCAGGATCTTAGGCACCCGAAAGCGTTGTCCGAAAGCTTTTTCAAAAACTTTACACTTTTCAAGAAAGGCTTCCAAACCGTAATCACGCACATATTGGATTACGCCACCCTTGGATGCCGGGAACCCCCAGCCATAGATACTTCCCAGATTAGCGCCGGCCACAGAATAAATGACCTTTTCCTGCTTACACCAAACTGCCTCGATGACCTGGGCAAACAAGAAACGTTCGGCGATTTCAGTGGGGTTAAAATTGTTTCGTTTAATTGGAAAATGCTCCTCCAGTCCTGACCACAAGCACCGATTTGTATCGCTATTATATTCATAAAAACCAGCTTTTTTACTCCGCCCGGGGCGCCTGAGTTCTTCCAGCATTTTGGCCAGTACGCTCACTGCCGGATGTTGGATATATTTAGCCCCATAATGTTCAGAAGCTTGCTGTTCATAGCGGAGTACCAATTCCAGACCGAGGTCATCTGCAAGAGCCAGTGCACCTTTGGGCATGCCGGTCTGCTGTCCGATATTTTCGATAAGCGCCGGTGAGAACCCCTCCTGAAGCATGGTGATCCCTTCCAGAATGTAAGTATTTTGCACCCTGGCAGCGTAAAAACCCCAGTCGTCCTTGACAATGATCGGGGTTTTGCGGATGGCACGTACGAAGTCAAATGCACGAGCAATCGTTTCTTCCGAGGTTTTGGCGCCCCGTACAATTTCCACCAGCGGCACTTCCTCCGCCGGATGGAAAAAGTGTAACCCCACATAATTTTCCGGGCGTATCGACGTCTGCGCCAGTTTAGTAATTGGAATAGAAACCGTGTTGCTTCCAAAAATCGAGTATTCGTCCATGTATTCCTCGGCTTCTTTGGTCACTTTTTGCTTTACGTTCTGATTTTCAAAAACTGCCTCGATCACCAGATCGCAGGTTTCAAAATCCCTCGACGTTTCGGTAGTACGAATGCGCCGCAAAATGGAATCGCGTTCTTCGGCGGGCAACTCGCCCTGCTCAATCAGTTGATTCAGTCGTTTGGATACAAATTCCCGACCGCGCTCGGCAATGGATTTGGTGACATCTTTCAACACGACCTCCAAACCGGTCATTACACAAACCAGCGCAATGCCAGAGCCCATCTGCCCTGCACCGATTACGCCCACTTTTTTGGGGCGGAACTTGCCAAATCCCTTCGGGCGATTTTTACCCTCTTCGATAAAATGATAATCAAACCAAAAGGCATTAATCCTGTTTTTGGTCTCTGGGCTTCGCAGCAGCTCGGTGTAGTAGCGACTCTCGATGCGACAGGCAGTATCAAAATCTACTTTGGATCCTTCCGACAGAACGTTCAGAATGGCCTGAGGCGCCAGAGAGTCGTGCTCCTTGGCCAATTGTGCCGTAAGCTGTACAATTCGTCGGGCTATCGCCGGATTTTTAGCGGTACCACCTGGAATGGAGCAATCCTGCCGATCCCAGAGACGGCGCCCTTCCTTGTTTTCCAATAACCAGGTTTTGGCTATATCCAACATTTCTTTGCGGTCTTCAGCCAATTCATCTACGATCCCTGCTTCCAGGGCCTCCCGCGGCGAGTACTTTTTGCCACTCGTCAAAACCTGATACGCTTTTTCAATCCCAAGGAGCCACATCAACCGAATAATTCCTCCGGCTCCCGGTATTAGCCCCATAAGTACTTCGGGAGAACCGACTACATTTCTGGGGGCATCCAGCAAAATACGACGGTGGCAACCCAGCGCCATTTCAAACCCCGCTCCAAGCGCCGCGCCATTAATAGCCGCTACAACCGGTACACCCGGGCTTTCCAGATCGCGTAAGAATTTTTTGAGTTTTTCAGTAAAAGCAAAAATTTCTTCCGGATTGTCAGCTTGGTACAAGTACTCCAGGTCTCCTCCGGACAGGAAGGTTTTTTTCGCAGAGGTAAGAATAACGCCCCGCAATTTGCCCTTGGATTTTTCCTCTTTGAGGTGTTGTAAAACCGGCAGAAAAAGGTCACCGATTTCGTGGTTGATTACATTATGCGCCCGGCCGCTCATGTCCAGCGTCAGGGTAACAATATTATCGGTATCTTTTTG
>CAZGAU010000199.1:0-8963 GCA_964523725.1 uncultured Saprospiraceae bacterium | reverse complement strand
AAGGTTCCATTGTGCGAGGTCTTTAAGAAGGCTATAGTTCATGGCGAGAATCCGCTCGAAGTAAGGTTGGGATTTGTCGAATTTTTTAAGTTTCATATAGGCAGATCCGATATATAATTGTGCCTTATCAAATTCGGGATGGTCTTCGGGAATATCGGATAATATATTAATAGCTTGGGCATATTCACCTTTTTCAAATGCATTAATACCTGCTTTCAATTTATCACTTTCCTGCGCGCCCATTGGATTTCCTTCATCAAAAGCTTCAAAATAACGCAGGGCAAGTGATTCGTTACTATATCTGTTAATTTGAATAATAATAAAAGTAGAGGCGGCAGCTATTAATATAAGGGCGGCGGCTATAGATCGGGTTAATGTAAATATTTTGGGTTTTGGCGGCGGCATTTCTTTTCGCCATTGCTGCATTTTTTGGCGGAGGTCTTCGCGGATCACAACATCCAGAACTTCTTCGGACTGGCGAAATCGCTCTACTGCCTGCTTAAGTTCGGGATTATCTGCTAATTGTTTTTCAAAGGATTCTCTTTCGGCAGGATTGAGCTGATTATTAAGGTAGGCCTCAATTGTATCATAATACTTTTCGAAGTTCATTTTATATTATTTTAGCCAGTTTAACCAATCAGGGTTTTCTTCGAGTTTTTTCAATAATTTCTTACGACATCGGTGTTTTTTGGTTTTGGCATGATCTGCGTCCTCCAATTCCATTATTTCCGCGATTTCCTGCATAGAATAACCCGATTTCGACAAAATGAGTATTTGGGTGCAATTGGCACCGATTCCCTTTTCAAGGGTTTTTCTAAAATGTCGGCTATGGTCATTTTGTTCGGTGGTTTTTTCGGGGTTGTCTTCATTGGGTTTTTCGGGGAGAGAGTCTCCGGATAAAAGTTCGTTGTTTCTGGATGCTTTTTTGCGGGTATTATTCCACAAATATTTACATGTTTGCACTAGATAATTACGTACGCTGCCAAGTCTTTTAAATTTCCCGGAACGTATATCATTATCAATCTGGGTAATTCCTTCCTGCCAGATATCTTCTACATCATGGTCATTTCCTCTGTTATTTCTAATGTAAGCTGATACCCGATGATAATATTTCTCATCCAATAGTAAATTTTTTATGGCCGTTTCTCTCCATTTTCCCCCTTTAAGGATGTGATCGACGATATCATTATCGCTTAATCTTTTCATAAAGTAAGTGTATGTGCCCTAAAAAAAAGTGACAATTTTAAGTAGTTTTTTTGCAATTTATTTAAAAAATATCATAACTGGCATTTTTTTGTTAAAATTAAAAACTATTTGCTTACATCACACTTGCATTACATCATTTTTTAAAGCTTCCGTTGAGCAGTTCCTGCATACCTATTTATTTTAGGTGGCCACTTTTTTGCTGCAAAACGACACTTAAAGATAGTTTTTTTCACCAAATCAATTTAAAAGCTATGAGAAAATCCTATCTTTATCTAGGTTTCTTGTTTGTTGCATTTGCAGCAATATTACTTGTTACAGGTTGTGAAAAGGATGATACGAATGAGGAATTCGAGAGTGTAACGATTATTTACCTGGATCAGGCAATTTACAATATTAAAGCCGACAAGGCAAAACAATTTTGCACCGAATGGGAGAACGGTGATCCGGCTGCTTTGGGAAACTGCGAAAAGTACGCACTGTACCTGAAGCGAACCCCGCTGCCCGCGCCGCTTGACCCTAAAGATGCCGAAACGCTGAATATTGAGTGTTGTAAATGCCCGGACCCGCAGGGAGAATGCTCCTGCACAGATATGGATCTGGTGTATGTGAATCCGAATTTCAGGCCGAATATCATGTATCAAGACGGAACGCTTCTGGAATACGAGGAGGAAGATTTTAATCGCCAGGATTTTAAGAGTACAAAGCTTATTTTTAATAACTTGCCGAAGGCTACAACCATCTTACTCATGGAAATTGAAGATGAGCTTTTTGAAATTGTGATAGAGCATCAGAAAATTATTCATATTGCATTACTTTGAAGAATCCTAAGAGGCATAAAATATTAACTTTATTCGCGAGGGGTTGCTTGTTATTATACATCATGATAATGAGCAATCCCTCCTTGTGTTTTGCAAATATGCCTACCGGGCAGGATTCGATTGAAGCCAATAGCATGTTGTCCCAGATAGATGCTTGTTTTCAAGAAGGTAATTTTACAGAGGTTTTGTCCAATTGCAAGCGCTTGCAAAAGCTCGCCAAAACCACCCAGTGGTGGGAAATGTACGCCACCGCCAAAGTTCAGGAATGTGAGGCATTCATCAGGTCGGATAGGAAAGAAGATTTCAAATTTTGTTTAACAGCACTTGATACCTTTTTACAAAGTCACCGCCGGGATTTGGGTCAAGCTTACAAAAGGTTCTGGCTGGAGAGCTACTACGGCTGGGGAACTTATTATGAGTCGATCGGTATGTATGATCAGGCTATCATTCGGTTTCAAAACATTGCGGATACGCTGGCTACCCGGGATTCATTATCTGGTTTTGAACAGATAAAAGCCTGCGGAGCGGTTCAGTATATAGCTGCCATTGAGGAGGCGATGGGCGACTATGAAACGGCTATTCACCATTATCTGGAGGCTTTAGAATACCTGAAAATCCCGGGAGATTATCCTTCACGTTTTATTACATCTTACAGTCATGTTGCGCAGATTTATAAAAAACAAAGACAATATGCAACAGCACTTGATTACTTCAGAAAGGCTTTTGAGGTACTGGAGAAATCTGCCGATAAAATTCCTCAAGCAGTTGAGTATCAAGTTAGAATGCATTTTCATTTAGCGAATTTTTATTTGGAAACAGCACAACCCGACAGCGCGCTGCAGGTTTTACAAAGAGGTGAAAATTTTATTACATCCAAAACCATTAATCGATTCGCGCCAGATATTTACATAACATACGGGCGTATTTACACGCAGCAGTTTAAATACCAGGCTACTGAAGAGGCTTTCAACCGCGCTATCCGGCTCCGTGGCTCCAATCGCAATCATTATACGGTTCCTGTTTACATTGCTCTTGGCAAAATGTGGGTGCAGCGAAAAAATTATTATAAAGCGCTGGGAGCATATCAAAACGCATTATATCATCTTTCTACCAGCTTTCAACCCCTTGATCTTACAGATAATCCTACGCTCCAGGAAGTTTATTTGAAGCAGGAACTACTTCAGGTATTACAATTAAAAGCCGAAAGTTGTTACCAACTCCACTTATCGGATGAGCCTGATCTGGCTTGGCTGCAACAAGCCTGGCGCAATGCGGAAATGGCTTTGATGCTGATTGACTCCGTACGGCTGGATTATAGCTCTGAGGCGGATAAACAGTTTCTGGTGGGCAACAGCTATCCCATATTTGAACAGGCGATTTATTACAGTTATTTACTTTTTGATTATACACAGCATGTAAAGTATAAAGATTTTGCTTTTCTGGCATCTGAACGGAGTAAAGCCTTGATCCTGAATGAAGCCGTGGGTCGTACCCAATCCATTGAATATTCGGGATTGTCACAACAATACAGAGAACAAATTTTACTGTTGCAATCGCAATTGCGTGGGCTGGAAGAGCAGTTTTATGAAGCCCAAACCGATCCCCGCCCCAACCAGGCGCTGATCCGGGATTTGCAAGTACAATTATATCAACAGCGGGAGGATTTAAAGACATATATCGACCAACTGGAAGAAGCCAACGCTACCTTTGCCCAATACAATAGTGCCAAGCAATCCTCAACAGTGGCTGAGGCGCAAGCCTTATTGGACGACCAAACTTCCCTGGTGGAATATTTTGAAGGTGAGCAACATGTATTTGTTTTTGTGCTTGCCAATGATGATTCTCAATTTTTCTGTCTCAGGAAAAACGCTTCTTTGGCGATTCAGGTCGAGAAGCTTCGAAAGACCCTTTACTTAAAGCTTGAAACTTATGCAAATCTGGCCAATGAATTATATGGTCAAATTTGGCAACCCATCGAATCCAGCCTGAAAACAAGGGTAGTGATCGTACCCGACGGGGTTTTAAACTACCTGCCTTTTGAGGCACTGCTCACCAAGATGCCCGAAAATATTGAGCGCCCAAATACTTTCGCTTATTTATTATATGATTATCAATTCAGCTATGCTTATTCCGCGGCTTTATTGAAAAAAATGAAAAATTATGTGCGGGAAGGCTCCGGTAAAATCCTGGCTTTCGCCCCATCTTTTCCTGAAAATAAAGAATTAACAACGAATGATTTAGCACTGCGCAGTTCCTTCGGACCTTTGAAACACAACGACTACGAAGTCGGAGAAATCATGAGGGAGGTATCCGGAAAATCTTTTTACAAAAAGCGAGCCAGTTGGGAACGATTCCGACGGTTAGCACCGCTGTACCAATTTATTCACCTTTCTACCCACGGCAAAGCCAATGATCAAAGGGGAACGCAGTCGATGCTTGCTTTTCGAAGTGGCTCAGATATAGATACCTGTCATGTATTTCAACTCTACGATCTCAAACTTCAGGCAGAGATGGTGGTGCTGAGTGCCTGCGAAACCGGTATCGGGGAATTGCAGCACGGCGAAGGCATTATTGGACTTAGCCGGGGATTTATTGTTGCCGGCGCCGCCAGTCTTATTACTACGCTTTGGAGTGTGAATGATCGTCCCTCCGCAGATCTGATGGTCAATTTTTATCGGTTTTTAAAAAAAGGGCTGCCTAAAGATGCGGCATTGCAGGCTGCCAAAAAAGAACTAATCGAAAATTCCGACTTCGCGCATCCGTTTTACTGGGCCGGTTTTATTGCAAATGGCAATATGCGGCCAGTGGAATTGAAAGATGCTCCCAATTGGTGGTGTATTCTAGGCATTTCGGTACTGGGAATATTTATTTTTATTGGCTTTTTTCTCCAAAAAAAACTTAGAAATTCCTTTTCCGGGTTGCTTGCCAAACTTTCCCTGTTTTAAAAATACTCTCCAGGAAAATTTTCCAAATTCTTTTTTCAAAAGGTAACTTTTTTACAGAGCTGGTACACTTAATATATAGTACACGCTGGACTACCCTGTAGCCCCAAAAAACCAAAATAAAACGGGCAAAATTTTTGTCTCAGACTATTTACTTTATATTATAATTATGGTTGAGATTGATGCTGGTGCTACGCCGATAGAAAATTCAGATAACACGGAAGTAATTCCGACTCCCGCAGAGCCGGAGGCTGTCCAATCGTGCAAGAACCTGCTGCGCTCGGGGTGTTACCGGATCGCTGTGTTCATGCCCGGAACTGAACAAATCATGTTTGCAGGTACTTTACGGGTTGATCCGCAACTTTCCACAGCATCCAATGTGTATATCATAAGCGGCGACTTGTATTATAATAATTATGTAAATACGACCTACCCGGAGCTTGGGTCTTCCCAGGAAATACCGGTTTATCTCAGGAATCAATATCACTCTTATTTAAAAGCTGCGAAAATCAAAATACCGGCGAAAGTGCCGGTTGGCAAGCCTTGTACGATCACGCTGGAGATGGAGCAGTTTCGTTACATGCACCCCGAAGGAGACGTAAGCCATAACGGAACCTTTGTAATGAGTCCAAATAATAATATTATAATAAACTTACAAAAATCAGGTAATAATATTTACCGGGGTAGCTGGTCGGGTAATGAAACCGGCGATGTTATCATGGAATGGGTCTCGGATTACTTCCGGAAAGCAGTGATAAGGATAGATGTAGTAAAAGGCGCAGCAGCATTACCCAAATCCATTATTCAAAATGGCGTGTCGGTATCCCTTGAAACAACCTTTGCCACAGCCGGTTGGGAAGTGCAAGTGCATCAAAGTGACGACCAACTGGATTTGCCTGAAGATATCCAAAAAGAAAAGGATCAACGCCAACGAGATCCGGATGCGCCCGTGCCCGGCTGGACCAATGATCGTTTGCATGATCTGATGGACGCTGTCAATCCGCTGTCGCTCGACAACTCCTGGGGTTACCATGTTTTGCTTGTTCCATTCTGCTGGAAATCAGATGCTAATGTGCCGAATTATGATCTTTTGGGCGCCATGTATGACGACAGAGTACCTTACCGGCAGGGTAGCGCGATTTTTTACAGCACGCTTCAGCTGAAAGGGCACGATCATGATCTGGCCTACCTTAGAATTGCTGCCCATGAGATAGGGCATGGTTTTAATATGCCTCATCCGCGCTACAGCGATTATGATAATTCCATTATGACCGAGAGCGGCTGGTTAGTAAATAACATTGATTACCCGGATGGTATTTACTTTGGTTTTAATACGGAATATCGTAAGCATATGGTGCACCGGCCTGATCCATTTGTGCGGCCGGGTTGTATGAAGCATATTAATAGTTGGCTGACTGCGCAGGATACGCCGCTAAGTTCAGCAATCGAACTGGATGATTCCTCTGTAAATCCGAATATTACATTGGATGTCGCGGGCTCTAAAACACCTGCCAGCGCACCATTCAATAAACCTTTAAATGAAGGGGAAGGTAGTTAACCCGAGAAAATTATCGTATAATAAATAGGTTCATATTTGAACAACCTCAACAATCCAAAAAAAGGGGAGTCAGCAATGGCTCCTTTATTATTTCCCGGGGTTAAGTGTTTCCAAAATCCGCCCAATCCCGCGGCTATTTTTTTCAAAATGAGCAATTTAATCTTTTTGGCTGTGTAAACATCTGGAAATCATTGAATAAGAAGTGTTTACAACAAAACTTTCACCACACAACTTTCCTTGTCAAATAAGCGTTTCGTATAAGTGAGAGATAGATAAACTTTCCTTCTAAAACCCGACATTTTTTCGTAACTTTGCAAGATGGATATGGTAAAAGAATTGGAGAAACTCAAAGCCGCTAACGGTGGCTATGAAGCCAGCAATATTCAGGCGCTGGAAGGGTTAGAAGCGGTGCGGAAGCGCCCCGGAATGTACATCGGTAGTACCGACACGAAAGGTTTGCATCACCTCGTTTGGGAGGTTATTGACAACTCAGTGGACGAATACTTGGCCGGTTATTGTTCAAAAATAGATGTTATTGTTCATCCCGACAACTCGGTCACTGTAAGAGACAATGGTCGCGGTATTCCGACGGGTATGCACGAAAAACTGAAAAAATCGGCACTGGAAGTCGTAATGACGGTCCTGCACGCCGGGGGTAAATTTGATAAGGACACTTACAAGGTCTCCGGTGGTTTGCACGGGGTGGGGGTTTCCTGCGTGAATGCGCTTTCCACGCACCTCAAGGCGGAAGTTCACCGCGAAGGCAAAATTTTCGTGCAGCAATATTCCGAAGGTAAGCCCTTGACCGGTGTAGAAGTAGTTGGTGAAGCCAATGATACGGGTACAATTGTTACCTTTACTCCCGATCCAAAGATATTCGAATCGGTTGAATACAAGTATGATGTGCTGGCGCATCGTATGCGCGAGTTGGCTTATTTGAACAGTGGCTTAACGCTTACGCTCATCGACGAACGTCAGCCCGACGAAAAAGGTAAATTCAAATTTGAAGAATACCACTCCGAAGGCGGTTTGAAGGAATTTGTTCAGTTTCTGGATGAATCCAAAGCCAAACTGATCGAAGAACCAATTCACGTGACCGGCTCGGAAGATGGTGTAGAAGTGGAAGTTGCCATGCAATACAATACTTCCTACACCGAAAATGTCTATTCCTTTGTCAATAACATCAATACCCGTGAGGGCGGTACGCACGTCAACGGTTTCCGAATGGCGGTTAATCGCGTATTCAAACGCTATGGCGATGACAATGGGTTTTTCAAAAAACTGAAATTCACACCCACCGGAGAAGACTTCCGGGAAGGGCTGACAGCTGTCGTTTCCGTGAAAGTGCCGGAGCCGCAATTTAAAGGACAAACCAAAGGTGAACTCGGGAACTCAGAGGTGACGGGCATTGTTTCCCGCTGCCTGGGCGATGCTTTGGCAACGTTCCTGGAAGAAAATCCCAAAGAAGCGAAGCGCATTATTGATAAGGTGATTAACGCCGGTCTGGCGCGCGAAGCCGCACGTAAGGCCCGCGAAATGGTACAACGCAAAAACGTGCTGACCGGAAGTGGTTTGCCGGGCAAACTGGCAGATTGCGCAACCCGCGATCCTGAAAGAGCTGAATTATTCCTCGTAGAGGGTGACTCCGCAGGTGGTACCGCCAAGCAAGGCCGCGACCGTAATTTCCAGGCGATCCTTCCGTTGCGCGGTAAGATTCTGAATGTGGAAAAGGCGCTGGAGCACAAAATCTACGAGAACGAGGAAATTAAAAATATGTTTACAGCGCTGGGTGTCAATATCCAGGAAGATGAAGATGGTGAACGTACATTGAATATCAATAAGTTGCGTTATCATAAGATCATTATCATGTGCGATGCCGACGTAGATGGTAGTCACATTACAACGCTGATCATGACTTTCTTCTTCCGGTATATGAAGCCGCTCATTGAGCAGGGATATATTTATATCGCCACTCCGCCGCTGTACCGGGTACAAAAAGGCAAAGAATTCCGCTACTGCTGGAATGAGCAGGAACGCAAGGAAGCTGTTGCATTTTATACCAAAAACGGAAGTGAATCCTCCGTCAAAATACAACGATATAAGGGTCTTGGTGAAATGAACGCGGAACAGCTCTGGGAGACAACGATGAACCCGGATACCCGTATTCTCCGCCAGATAACCATTGATGATGCCATCGAAGCAGACCGCATTTTTGCCATGCTCATGGGCGATGAGGTGCCGCCGCGCCGGGCGTTCATAGAGGCAAATGCCAAGTACGCAAAAGTGGATGTTTAATTGGTGGACAGGGTGATAGGGTTAAGGGGGTAAATTGTTAAATTGTGCCCAATTCTATCACCCAATCTCCCTATCACCCCATCAACGCTTTTTGTCATCTTTCCAACCAAATCTCTTCTTTACAAAGATTTTGTCAAATTTTTC
>CAZGAU010000198.1:5563-9093 GCA_964523725.1 uncultured Saprospiraceae bacterium | reverse complement strand
ATCCCATGAAAGCAACATTTACTTCGTTGGTAGTCTTATTTAGTTTATTTACTTGCACTTCATCTGCACAAATTGAAAAAGGCGCCTGGCTCATCAACAGCAGTGCCAACCTAGGGACAAGGCTCTCTGTCCCGGATAATAATTATTCATTTTTTATTGCGCCTTCGGCGGGTTATTTTATTACCGACAAATGGCTCCTGGGCACTGGCATTGCTTACGGTCATTCGACTAACAAACGCCCCGAGTCAGAATTTACATTTAATAATTTTTCGGTTGCACCGTTTGTCCGGTATTATTTTCCTCGCGAAGACCGCGTCATGCACTGGTTTGCCACGCTGGGCAGTAATTTCACCAATAATAAAAGTGAATTACAATCGACTCAAATCGGTAATCTGGAAAATAAATCCTCAGCCGTCGAGCCCTTTGCCGGCGGGGGGTTCAATTTTTTTGTCAATGCCAATGTCGCCGTAGAAGGCACTTTATTATATCAAGGATATTTTGAAGATGATTTTGATACGCATGCTTTATTTTATAATATCGGCTTGCAGTTTTTTCTGCCGCCCGGCCCGGTGGATGGTTATAATATGGATAATGCCATTGCGCTGAGTAAAAGCTCATGGATGCTGGGTTTAAGCGCTGAAGGCGGATGGTTAGACATTGGTGGTTTTGATAATTTTTTCGGCTCATTAACGCCAAGTGCCGGTTATTTCCTGACCGATCGTTTTGTGCTGGGCGCTGCGTTCCAGCTTGCTTTCGCCGATCAGAATGCCATCATTTACCCCCAGCCTTTCGCAAGATATTATATCGGTAAAATCGGCTCGCCTTTGCAGCCCTTTGCTACCGCGGGTTTTGGCACGCGCTTTCAATTTGCGGATAAAGCCGATGATCCTGGATTTTTCAACCTGAATCTCACGGCCGGCGCGGGTTTGAATTATTTCCTTACACCGAATGTCGCGCTGGAAGGATTGTTGAAATATGATGGTCGCCAACTCGAAGATGATTTTTCAACCGAGTTATTAAATTTTGTAATAGGCTTTCAATTCTTTTTATCATCCAACTAAATAACTTTTAAGTAGTCAGGCAGTTTTACAATCGACCGTCGAAAGTCCAATTGTACCATTTTCAATTGAAGAAGACGTATATTTTTTAAGCTAAAACTTGATTTTGAATTGAATCGCTAGATCACTGATAGCCAGATCACCTTTAAAGCGGTATTAATCTGACAATCAACTTCTTATAAAATATTTTATTTAAACTCAAAATTGTCTCTTTACTTATTTCTTTAACGCTTTATATAATTCAACCCAGAAAACGCTTACAAACGCTACCGCCGCGCAGATCAGCCAGTCGTGCCAATCGAGTTGCACCAGATGAAACGTCTGCCGGATGAAGGGTATAAATTGCAGGCAAATCAGCAAAATAATCGAAGCAATTAGCACGATTGGCAGGAGGTTATTTTTGTAGCGAATCGTTTTCACAATCGTTTCCCGGAAAGAACGGTTGACCAAAGTCAGGAAAATATTGCTGATAATCAATGTAATAAAAGTCATGGAACGCGTTATGTCTTCGCCGTGCCCGGTGGTCATCGCCCAGTAATACACGCCCAGCACGCCCAGCGAAATGATGATCCCCTGCAAAATACTACCCGATAATTCCCGCCATGAAAACAGCCCCTCTTCCCGGCTGCGCGGTTCCCGTTTCATAGTACCGGCTTCCATCGGTTCGTTTTCAAAAAAAATAGAGCAGGTAGGTCCCATAATCATTTCCAGGAAAATGACGTGCACCGGTGTAAAGATGTTTTTGAACTGCCAGCCCAGCAACAGCGGCATCAATACGGTGAGAATGATCGGAATATGAATCGAAATAATATAACGAATCGCTTTTTTAAGATTGTGATATATCTTGCGACCATTGGCAATCGCGTCAATCATTTTATGCAAGTTATCATCGGTGATCACCAGCGAAGCCGCTTTTTTAGCAATATCAGTGCCACGGTCGCCCATCGCCACGCCAATGTTGGCGGCTTTCAGCGCGGGTCCATCATTCACGCCATCGCCGGTCATTGCCACCACTTCGCCGTTGGCTTTCAGCGCTTCGATCACGCGGAGCTTGGCTTCGGGAAACATCCGCACGAACAAATCCAATTTCTGAACTGCTTGCCGCAAATCCGTTTCGCTCATGGCCATCGCCTCGTCGCCGTTCAGGAATTGCCCGTTATTGCGCAAGCCGCTTTCCCGGGCAATTGTCAGGGCCGTTTCTGCGTAATCACCGGTGACCATTTTCACCTGAATGCCCGCTTCATAGAATTGTTCAAATACGTGCCGGATGCCCGGTTTGGGCGGATCGTACAAAGCTACCAATCCCAGGAATTGCCAGTCGAAGGCATCCTGATGTGCTGGAAAATCGGTCATTTTCGTTGAGATGCCGACCTTGGCCACCCCCAAAATGCGATAACCCTTCACCGCCAACTGTTGGGTGGTTGCCATGATATGTTGTTCTTTTTCAGCGCTTAGGCTGGCATTTCGCAGGATGCGTTCTACCGCGCCCTTGCAGGCAATCACCTGGTGTTCCGCACTTTCCCACACATGGGTCATCATCGGTGGCTGGCCTTCCAGCGGATATTCGTGCACCATGCGATACTGATCGCGCACATCCAACGGTGTATTTTGGCGATAAGCCTGGTGCAATGCTTGTTCCATCGGATCAAAAGGCGAAGCTTCACTGGCCCACATGGCACAGGTAATCACCTCATTATCAGGATGATTCACAAAATCTTCGGCAGTAATAATTTGGTCTTTTTGAAAATCATAAATCGCCGCCAGCGACATTTTATTCTCGGTAATGGTGCCAGTTTTATCCAGACAAATCACGCTGGCCGAGCCCAGGCTTTCCACGGTAACCGGTTGTTTCACAAGCAAGCCGATGCGACTCATGCGGTACGCCCCAATCGCCATGAACGAGGAAAAAGCCACCGGAATTTCTTCGGGGATCAGGGACATCGTCATCACCAGCCCAAACAACAAACTGATAATCAAGTCATTTGTAGAAAAATAATTGATGCCAAACACCAGCAAAAACGCCACCAATCCCACGAGGGCCATCTGTTGCACAAAGCGACTGACCTGACTTTGCAGCAGTGACTTTTCAGACGCCACATCCTCCATGCTTTTGCCAAGCTTGGCCAATGCGGTCTGGTTGCCGGTTTGGGTTATTTCGGCGTAGCACATCCCGGAGGTAATCGTCGTGCCTTGCAACAATGCATCATCCACATTTTTAAACACCGCAATCGATTCCCCGGTCATAATCGCTTCATCCACCGAACAATCGTTCTGTTGCAACACCACCGCGTCCGCCGGAATTTGTTCTCCCTCGGAGAGTAACATGATATCGCCGGGCACCAGTTCTTCCGAAGTCACCTGGGTTTCCGCTCCATTCCGGATCACGCGCACATTGCCCTGCGTATATTTACGTAAGCCCTTGATTGCATTGGCGCTACGCAACTCCTGATACAAGGAGGTAGCCACCACCAT
>CAZGAU010000198.1:3675-5463 GCA_964523725.1 uncultured Saprospiraceae bacterium | reverse complement strand
TAAATGCGCTATTTTTGGAAAAATAAATCACAGTAAATGGCCACATCCGGCAAAGCAAAACCGCAAGAAACTTCCCCTCCGGAAATACCCACCACGCTCATCTACGAAGAGATGGATGGGCAACCTATTTATTATCAAGGGTATGAAAAAGTTTTAAAAGGTGAAGAAACCGTTGAAGGCATCATGGGCTCCAGTAGTTTGCAAACCAAGTTAGCTGCTTTAATCTTAAAGCACTTGTTCATGAATTTGGACTCGTCAAAATGGGAAGTGTTTCCCGGCGAAGCGGGCATGCATCTTTCCAAAGGCAATAACCTGGCTTCCGATATTGCGATCTACACTGCCGAACAACTCAAGGATTATGAATTCGACGAGACCTATTTCCAAATTCCGCCCAAAGTAGTCATCGAAATTGATACCAAAGCCGATCTTTCCCAAATCAAATGGGAGCACTACCTCCGCCAAAAAAATGAAAAACTCCTCGCCTGGGGCGTCGAGCGTATCATTTGGATACTCACCGCTTCCGAGCAGGTCATCCTCGTAGAACCCAACCAGGACTGGCGTACCCGCGACTGGCACAAGCCGGTGACCATCGTGGAAGGTTGTGAAGTGAAGGTGGGGGAATTATTAGGGTGATTGAGAACTTACCCCATCCTCCGCGAACACCTCCATCAACGCCTGGTACACCGCATTTCCCTTCAGCAAATCCGGGTTTCCCAATACCACTACGTACTCCCGCGCGCGGGTGAGCGCTACGTTGAGTTTTCGGTCGATGCCTTCCTCGGAGAGCGAAGTGAGCGAAGCGATCTGTGTAATGGAATTGGTACATAATGATATCAATATAATATCCCGGGCGCCGCCCTGATAACGCTCCACGGTATCGATGGTCAAATCGGTCAGGTCGATGCCTTTTTCGGTTAAGGTGCTGCGAATCTGGGCGATCTGGGCGCGGTAGGGGGTAATAATACCAATGCTGCTTGTTGCTTGTCGCTTTTTTGAAACAGTTTGAAATGAACCGTCTGACATCTGACCTCTGGCATCTGGCATCCCAGTACTTGTCACTTGTTGCTCACTGCTTGCTGCTAATCTGAAAGCCAAAATCAACTCCGCGATCAACTCCGCTTCATGGCGATTGGTTTTCTGCGTAGCATTAGAGGCATCCGGCTCGGTGGGCAGGAACAGCACCCGACGTTGGGAGAGCTGCCGTATTAATGGATTAGTCGTTCCATTTAGTTCCAATGTAATATTTTCAACCTGACGTAAATATACCGGAGTATTTTCGGGTAAAATTTTTAAAGTATTATCATAAAAATGCTCGTTGGGGAATTGCATGATCTCCCGGTGCATGCGCCCCTGGTGGCTGAGTTGCGCGTACGCCCAGTGCCAGCCCTGCTGCTGACAGCGTTTGAAAAGCCTTTCAAATAAAGAGTTTCGGAGATTAGTCAAGCCTATATTTTGTAAATCTTCATCACGTACTGCGGAGGCTTCAAAATCTTGCACGACGACGGCGGGCAATTGCTTGTGATCACCAATCAGGATAAAGCGCTTAAATTGCGGCAACAGCCCGGCCAGCATAGGTTCCAGCACCTGCGAGGCTTCGTCGATGATGACCGTATCAAATTGCTTGAGTTGTAATAATTCCGGCTTGGTGCCAATGGAAGCTACGGTTGCAATCACAATACGATGACGTTCAATAATTTGCTTTAATTCCTGACGGGTTGTAATATTTTCAGTTTTATTTTGTAATAACTGCGCATGAAATTTTTCATCCGTTGCATAATGCGAGCCGAT
>CAZGAU010000198.1:0-3575 GCA_964523725.1 uncultured Saprospiraceae bacterium | reverse complement strand
CCTTCGGGGTAAAGCACGGCAATGTCGCCCTGCCGGAAATTAGCGAGCGGATTGGTCAACTCAGTTTTGGCAAAAACAATAAGCGGCTCGTCTTTATTCGCCTGATTTTGTTGTACTTGTAAATGACTGATAATGCTAAAGCTTTCCTGTTTGCGCTCAAAGGTATCCAGCCAGAGCGATGCCTGTCCGTTGACCGATTCCAATCCCTGAATGCCCGTTTTAGCCAATTGATGCTCCCGCGCGATAAACCCTGAAAATGCCGTGAAATACTTGCGTTCTACCTCGTTCATCGCCTGCCACAGCGATTCAAACTCCGCCAAATCCCTTTGCGTAAAGCCTTTTGCATTCGGGAAAGCCGAGGGTCGCAGTCGACCAAATAATCGTTGCCCTTGCTCCAGCAGATCGTTCCCCTGCCCTATTTGCAGCAGCAGCCACTCCAGGGCCACGAGGTGATTGCGCACTTGCAGGGCTTCGTATTGCTGACTGCGCACGCGTGGCGCAAAGCGTAAAGGTCGCTCCTGTTGCCCGGAGTACAGGATGTAACTCGCCGGATCGACACCCTTGCCAAAAGTAGATTGGATCAGCAAATCGTAAAGCAGCGTTTGCGTGAAATGATTGCCGCTGATGCCGTAGGCGTTGGGCATAAAGGGTTTGCCGCTTTTGAGTTCGATGATGGCAGATTGGTTCTCGGATTGAAAAAAAACATCCAGGCGCCCTTGCAAACCGTAGGTTTCGGCATAAAAAGTCGGTTCCAGAAAGCATCGCTCGATGGCAATTTGCTGTTCGCGTAAATCCTGTTGCACCAGTTTTTTCAAATTAATAAAATGCAACTGGCTGGATTGCTGGATTTCCCGAATCTCGACATTGCTGAATAAGCAAAACGCTAAAGGATTGATTTGAAACACTTTAGGAAATAACTCCTGGAACGTCCAGTCGGGTTTGTGCATCAGTTCATCCAGAAAAAAGTTGGCGATATTCCCCAGCGTCAGGTGCTTGCTGGTGTCAAAAGGCAGATATTTTTTTAATAAATGTAAAAACGGTTCGGGTTGTGCCTCCCGAAAACATTCGGCTACAGCCGACACGTCCACCAGGTAATCGGGTTCCACCACAAAAGCCCGGGGCCGGTAGATTCCATCGGTATCAATTTCCACATCAAGCAGATTGAGCGTAACCGGAAAGCCAAACACTTTACGAATAGCGGCAATAGTCGGGTCAAAATTTTCATTGTGCTCCGGCAGGCTGTACTGGATGCGAATGGTGGCTTCGGGTTGATCTTCGGCTTTGGCAATCAATTGATTATGCTCTGTGTCATCGGATAAGGCAACTGCCCGGAGCTTCGAGCGAAAGGCACGTATTTCCGAGGCACGAAACGGAAAAGACCAATGTTCCGGCACTACCGTTTGCAAATCCGCTGATACAGGCGTTTCAAAAAGGGTAGCGATGCATTCGGTAAGGACTTTCAAGCCCAGTTCATAGCTGGATTCTTCCGTATATTTGTTTTGCAAAGCAATTTCTGCCTGTTTCCGGAAAGTATGAATGTAATACTGGAGTTTTTTTTCAAAATGATGCTGATACGCTACGTAGGCAATCCGCGCAAAAAGCGTTGAGAATTGCAGGCGTTCCTGCTTGGTGGCTTCCATGAACAGCACCTGCAGCAGGCGATACAGTGCCTCCATCTTGCCCGCGAGCGGTAAAGCCTCGTTTTGTGCAATTTTCCAGACCTCGCGATAAAAAAGCTGCGCCAGCGCTTCGTTCTTCATATTTTCAGGGTGTACCGCATTTAAAAAATGTGGCACATTTTACGTTTCATTTTTGTTTTAATGACGAAGATAGTAGTTTTGAATAGCAGGTACAAATATTGAAAATTTGATTACAACTCTAATCGCAAGTGTTTTCCGTTTTTTAGGAATTGTTCGGTAGAAGCCCGATATTCGCAATTCAGAAAAAAATCCGATGGCTAAAAAGCAGAAATATTACGTGGTGTGGCAAGGTGCAGAGCCGGGCATTTATAGCAGTTGGGCGGACTGTCAGGCGCAAATCAAGGGTTATCCGAATGCCAAATACAAGGCGTTTAACAGCAAAGCTGAAGCAGAAGAAGCATTCCACGGCAATTATGATGATAATATTACCAAGAAAACTAGCGCGCCAAAGGTATTAAGCGAGGACATGGAAAAAGAGGTGGTATGGGACAGCATCAGTGTAGATGCGGCTTGCAGCGGCAATCCCGGCGTGATGGAATATCAGGGCGTGGAAACCAAATCTAGGCTCCAACTTTTTCATAAAAAATTCCCGTTGGGGACAAATAATATTGGGGAATTTCTAGCGATTGTGCACGCTTTGGCCATGTTCAAACAACAGGGCAAGGATACCCCGATTTACACCGACTCACGCAACGCTATGAAATGGGTACGCGAAAAAAAATGTAAAACCACGCTGGTGCGCAATGCCAAAACCGAACAGCTCTGGCAGGTCGTAGAACGCGCAGAGAAATGGCTCCGGGAAAACACCTACAAGAACAAAATACTGAAATGGGAAACCGAAAAATGGGGCGAAATCCCAGCGGATTTTGGCAGGAAATAATGCGGGTTATTTCCCTACAAACTTTAATTTATATTCGGATTTTGCTTTGCCTTTTCGAATGTCCTCCAGTTTGCGGCGTACCAGACGCTTTTTCACAGGCTTAAGATGCTCCACAAACAGCACACCGTCAATATGATCGTATTCGTGTTGGATCACGCGAGCATTTACCCCCGTGAAGGTCTCCTCGTGCGGCTGGAAACTTTCATCCACCCAGCGCAAACGCAGCGTTGGCGGGCGATCCACATCACCGCGCACTTCCGGAATACTCAGGCAACCTTCTTCGTAAGCCCAGGGTTCGCCACTCTCTTCGACCTTATGTGCGTTGATAAAAACCCGCTTGATACCTTCCGCTTCTTTGCCTTTATCCATGATTTGGATGGTGTCAATCACAAACAGACGAATAGAAAGACCGACCTGCGGCGCGGCAAGCCCTACCCCACTGGCGTTGTACATCGTTTCCCACATATTTTCAATCAGTTCCGGCAGATTCGGATAATCAGGCTCAATGTCTTTTCCTACCTGCTTTAAAACGGGCTGCCCGTAGGCAAAAATCGGCAAAATCATGTTTTTTATTGCACTTTTTAAAATCTATGTCCAAGATAATCCTGCAAAATTAAGATGGCACTCACCTTATCCACCAGGCTTTTATCACGGCGTTTTTTCTTTTTGATACCGCTTTCAAGAATAATTCTTTTGGCATCTTCAGAGGTAAAACGCTCATCTTGACTAACAACCTCTACCTCGGGGAAAAGTTCGCGCAGTTTTTCCATGAATTTATTCACCTGAGGCGCAATCTGCGCGGGTGTGCCATCCAGATGCATTGGCTCCCCCACTACAATTTTTTCCACTTCTTCCTTTGCCAGGTATTTTTTCAGATATTCCAATACCTCCTCCGTCGGCACAGTGTCTAAACCATTGACGCTTATTTGTAGAGGATCGGTGGCTGCAATGCCGGTACGCTTGGTACCATAGTCAATGCCAAGAATTCGAGCCAA
>CAZGAU010000197.1:2592-9130 GCA_964523725.1 uncultured Saprospiraceae bacterium | reverse complement strand
TTTGAAAATATTCTTTTACATCCAGCAAATTGCCATATTTATCATAGCTTCTACCCTCGGCGTCCACGGCGTTGCCCAGCACATCCAGCGGCTGCCCGAAGGAAACCGTGATCGTATTGCTTTCCGCAAAAAATTTCCAGGCAAACTGCAATATTTTCCAGATGCTGTAAAAATCGTCCTTGGATTTGATATAACGCTCTTTTCCGATATTACGCAGGTGGTTTTCGATGAGAAACGGCGCTTCCAGCACAAAATGGTAGCTCAGCACCATTGGAATGACGAACACTTTGGTATCCTCACCCTTTGCAAACAGCTCGCGCTGCGCTTCTACTACTGTACCGAGCAGTCCCATTTTCAGCTTGGTTTCCAATGATCCGGAGCGCGAACGCGTACCTCCAGGAAAGAACAAATTATTCACGCCACGCTGAATGGACAAGTTGGACATCGTTTTCAGCGTTTCCAGATAAATGGTGTTTTTCTTGCGCCGATCCACCCGGTAAGCCCCCAGCCGATTCATGAAATAAGCCGCAAAACCTGCATTGTACAAGTTCAAACCCGCGCCATAGGAAAACGAAGGCAGACCGGCAAAGGTATCCAGCGCATAACCTATCAGGATGGAATCCAGATTGCTAAAATGTGTAGGCACGATTACAATATTCCCTTTTTTAAAAAGGCTGCGCACTGTTTCTACTTGTCCTTTTACCAACATGCGGTCGTTCAGGCGGTATTTGCTGCCCCAAATGCTCTTACCCGCCGCAGTATTGAGCAGCCGCGTGAAGAACATGGTCAGGAATTTGCGTGCAAATAAAAAGGTACGGATATTAAAAGTGCCGACAATTTCCTCGCTGTAGCGGTGCAAGATTTGCCGGAGAATTTCCTCGTTGACTTTGGCTGCTTCCTCCTCGTTTTTGTCCAGCGAATGGCTGACCAGCTTGCGCTGAATTTTTTTCCAGAACTGGCGTTCCTTGGGCGGATCCACCTTCCAGGGCTCTTCCCGGATGCGAATGCGCTCCTGATAAATAGCTTTGGCTATGATATCACGCAACTCAGCCGGTGGTTTTTTCAGGAAATACCGCAACGTAGCGGTTTCGATCTCCCGAACAAAATTCCGGCGGTCTTCGCTGAGTTTATAAATGGGCCAATCCTCGATATCGGGCAAAACGTGCGGATAAATCTGATTTTTTTTTCTTTGCTTCATTGTTCAACAGCTTTTTCAATTACCTCTTCGATAAATTTCAAAACCGCTTCTCTCCCCCACCCTCGTTCGGCGGAGGTCTCAAACTGCGGAGGTAATTCGTGCCAGTATTTTAACAATTCCTGCTGAATCCGTTCAATATTTGACCTTCTTTCTTCGTCATCTTTCAGCCGATCCAGCTTGGTGTAAGCGATGACAAAGGGAATGCGTATTTCTCCCAGCCAGTTGATAAATTCCACATCGCTTTCCTGAGGCGGAATCATGGCATCAATCAGCACAAGGGCGCACATGAGCATCGGGCGGCGCTGCAAATAACCATAAGTCATTCGTTCCCAGTCTTTTCGCTTCTTCTTGGAAATTTTTGCATAACCATACCCGGGCAAATCGACCAGATACCAGGTGTTATTCACCTTATAATAATTGAGTAATTGTGTTTTTCCGGGCTTATTGGAGATAAAGGCCAGTTTTTTGCGCCCGCAAAGCATATTGATGAGTGAAGATTTTCCTACATTCGACCTCCCGATGAAGGCAAATTCCGGCAATCCATCTTGCGGGCATTGAGCCTCGCTGGGAAAACTTCCAGTAAAAACAGCTTCTTTGATATCCATAATTGCAAAAGTAAAGAGATTAAAATAAAGTCTTGGTTGAAAGTCACGATATAGCGGTCGTATTTTAAAAAAAATAATAGTGATAAATACTAAATTCGCCGCTCATAAAAATCATATAAGCCATAAGTCATTCGTTCATTAATAAGTGATAGACAATTTCAAACACATAATGGATAAAATTCAACTAATATCAAACGCGAGGTTAAATTTGTGTTAATGGTATTTTTTTTATAGGGTGTTTAAATAAACACTGCATCTTATTTTCGTTCTATCTCATAAAACCCGAAATTATGTTTAGGAAGCACTTATTCTTGTTGTTACCCATGTTGCTGCTATTTGCAGCGCCAGCATTCAGTCAACTGCGAATCGGATTGAAAGGTGGCATAAGCACCACCGAACTGAATCCGGAAGATTTCAGAGTAACCGACCCAGGCGGATTGGATCGCTTTAAAGTAGCCTTCGAAGACGCCAAATATGGCATTCACGGGGGTATTGTGATTCGTGCCCAGTTCAACAAATTTCTGGTTCAGCCGGAGATTTTGTTCAATTCCAACACGGTTGAATACGAAGTAACCGATTTTGACAATCAAGTCACAGAAATCCTGGAAGAAAAATTCCAGTATGTGGACATTCCGCTGATGCTGGGCTTCAAATTCGGCCCATTGCGTCTGATGGCCGGACCGGAGGGGCATATTTTTGTAGACAGTGCCTCTGATATGTTCCGGTTTGAAAATTATGACCAGAATTTCGACAACCTTACCCTGAGCTGGCTCGGCGGCGTAGGTCTGGATATCTGGAACCTGATGCTGGATGTGCGTTATGAAGGAAACTTCAAGAAATACGGCGACCACATCCGCTTTGGCGACCGGCAATTTGACTTTGATGACCGGGCTTCGCGCTGGACTTTCTCGGTTGGTTTGCTTTTCGGAGGGAAATAGTGCTCTGAAAAATCTGGAATGTTGGAAAAACTGAAGTCCTCCTCAATTTTCCAACATTCCAAAACTCCATTATTCCTTATTCTTATCTTAAAGCGCGCTCGTTTCGGCGCTTCGTTCCACTTTCTTCACGAAACCCTGCAATACCTTGCCGGTGCCGCCCACTTCCACAAACTCGGTGACACCATCTTTGAGCATATTCTGAACTGTCTGCGTCCAGCGTACCGGTGCGGTAAGCTGGGTGATAAGATTTTGCTTGATCACAGCCGGATCCCGCTGAGGCAAGGCATTGACATTCTGATAAATCGGGCAAACAGGCTCTTTAATAGGTGTTTGTTCAATTGCCGCCGCCAGTTCATCCTGTGCAGGCTGCATAAAAGGCGAGTGGAAAGCGCCACCCACTTCGAGCACGATCGCCCGCTTGGCGCCCGCCGCGGTCAGCTTTTCGACCGCTTGTTCAATGCCTTTTACCGAACCCGAGATGACCAATTGCCCGGGGCAGTTGTAATTCGCCGGCACCACGATTTCGTCGGTGATTTCGGCGCAGATTTTTTCGACCACTTCGTCTTCCAATCCCAGGATTGCAGCCATAGTGCTGGGTTGCAATTCGCAAGCCTTCTGCATAGCCAAAGCTCTTTGATACACTAGCTTCAGACCATCTTCAAAACTCATGGCATTGGCAGCCACCAGCGCCGAGAATTCACCGAGCGAGTGACCGGCTACGGCGTCGGGTTTAAAAGAATCGCCCGACATCTTGGCTTTCACGATTGAATGCAGGAAAACCGCGGGTTGGGTTACTTTCGTTTGTTTCAAATCCTCCATCGAGCCGGTAAACATTACATCCGTAATGCGGAATCCCAGGATTTCGTTGGCTTGTTCAAACAGGTTTTTCGCCAGTTCGGAGCTTTCGTAGAGGTCCTTACCCATTCCTTCGAATTGGGAAGCCTGCCCCGGAAAAATGTATGCTTTCATATTTTTAATTTAGAAAGTTTAGATGGTTGAGGAAGTTCAGTTTTACTCACCTTTTACACCTCCTCAACTTTCTAAACTTCAATGCAATTTCGCTCCAATGAGATTCAAGAACTCGCTGCGCGTTTCTACCCGCCGGAATTCGCCGGTAAACGCGGAAGTTGTGGTCAGAGAATTTTGTTTTTGCACCCCACGCATCATCATACACATGTGCTGCGCTTCAATGACGATCGCCACGCCCAGCGGATTGAGCGTATCCTGAATACAATGCAATATCTCATGGGTCAGGCGTTCTTGTACCTGCAGGCGACGTGAAAATACATCGATCACCCTCGGTATTTTGCTCAAACCCACGATATAACCATTCGGAATATATGCCACATGCGCTTTCCCAAAAAACGGCAGTATGTGATGCTCGCAAAGTGAATACAATTCAATATCCTTAACGATGACCATTTCACTATAGTCCTCGCGAAACATAGCCGAGCGAAGAATTTCCTCGGCATCCTGCGAATACCCCTGAGTCAGGAATTGCATCGCCTTCGCGGCGCGTTCGGGTGTTTTCATCAATCCTTCTCGCGAAACGTCTTCGCCTACCTCTTTAAGTACACTTTCAAAGCTTTTGACCAGCTTGGCCAGTTCAGCACTATTGTATTTTTCGGTGATTTGATAAGCCATTTTCTATCAATTGGTGGTTTAATAGATTAAAAACATCACCAATCCAATTGGGTTTAAGAATATTTATTCGCCGTAGTATTCTGCATAAATATTTTCGGTTTCGCAAAGCTTGATACAATGAAGCTGGCAGCCCTCCAGGTGCGGTTCCAACTGCTTCCAGAACAAAATGGCCAGATTCTCGGTAGTGGGTTGCATGCCTTTGGGAATAAATTCCACGTCCAGGTTCAGATTACTGTGATCCACTTTTTCGGTGATCGTTTGTTTGATGAGCACACTCAATTTCTTCACATCCATCACAAAGCCGGTCACCGGATCAGGTGTGCCTTTCACCGTGACAAACAGCTGATAATTGTGCCCGTGCCAGTTTTTATTGGCGCACTTTCCAAAAGCAGTCAGGTTTTCCTCCTCGCTCCAGGCGTCCACCCAGAGTTTGTGCGCTGCATTAAAAGTTTCTCTTCTGGTCAAATAAACCATAATTTTCTATTTAATAGCCGGATGGCAGATTTTAAGAAAGTACAGTTTATCATTTAATTTAGTTCTGACTTTTCTGTTCTCGTTTCTGACATCTCAATAAATGCGGTGCAAAAGTAAGCAAATTCGCAACTTCAACGGTAGGGATCGTAAAAATAGTTCCCCATACGGATAATGTTTTTCAGGTAAGATCCCAGGTTGAAAAATCCATTCAATAAGCTGACATTCAAACCATTGCATAATAAAACCAGACTCATTGCGGGACTTCATCGATCCCAATTCCAGATTTGGAAAATTCGACAATAAGCCGTGTTCATCTGCAAAAAATATTTTTTCTTTGCACCCGGTTGCAAACAAGCCCGGCACAAGAGCGTTCCATTGATAACGCACACTAAATTTTGCTTAAATCGTTTTTGGCGACGCTTTTTTTGCAGTATCTTGTACCGGCGAAGCCAGCAAAATTGGCGAATTTTCGCAAAAACCAGTTAAAGAACTCAAATATGGTTGCAGAAAAAAAGAAAGGAACGAGTAAAAAAGATAAACCGTCCTACAGCAAAGAACAATATCTTCGGTGGTATGAATTGATGTTGCGCATTCGTCGTTTTGAGGAGCGCGCCCTGTTGATGTATGGTCAGCAAAAAATCCGCGGATTTTTGCATGTGTACATCGGGCAGGAAGCCATCACCGCCGGTATGGAGTCTGCACTTAAAGAAGGCGACGCGATCGTCACAGCTTACCGTCAGCACGGTACGGCCATTGGTCGCGGTGTGACCACCAAGCAGGCGATGGCGGAGTTGTTTGGCAAGAAAACCGGTATTGTCAAGGGTAAGGGTGGCTCGATGCACTTTTTTCATAAAGAAAATAAATATTTCGGCGGAAACGGTATTGTCGGCGCTCAGATTCCAATCGGCACAGGTATTGCATTCGCTGAAAAATACAGGGAAACCGATAACCTTTGCGTGACCATGTTTGGCGACGGCGCGGCACGTCAGGGCGCTTTGTATGAGGCTTTTAACATGGCCATGACCTGGAAACTGCCCGTTTTATACGTGGTTGAAAACAACGGCTACGCAATGGGTACCTCCGTAGCGCGCACCAGTAATGTGCAGGATTTGTATAAAATCGGCGAGGCTTTTGACATACCAAGCGAGCAGGTGGACGGCATGACGCCCGAGTCGGTGCACGAAGCCATCCAGAGAGCAGCCGAGCACATCCGCAGCGGCAAGGGTCCTTATTTCCTGGAAATCAAGACCTACCGTTATAAAGGGCACTCTGTATCCGACCCCGCGAAGTACCGCAGCAAGGACGAAGTGAAAGAATACCAGGGCAAAGATCCGATCAAGGTAACTGAAAAAACAATTCTGGAGAACGGCATCGCCACCGAGGAAGAGATCGAAGAGATCAAGAACAAGATCAAGCAGGAAATCGAGGAGGCGCTGCAATTCGCCGAAGAATCCGATTATCCCGATCCTTCTGAGCTGTACACCGATAACTACGTACAGGAAGATTATCCGTTTATCAAGGATTAAGCGGTTATTCGCTAAAAATATATTGATTTTCATACAAGAGTCGTCAGGTAAGTATCTGGCGACTTTTGTGTTTTGAATAAGTCGGATGTAATAAAAAACGCATGCTTATTTTCTAAAATATTTCTTTACAAAAACCTAGATTTGGGGTCATTA
>CAZGAU010000197.1:0-2492 GCA_964523725.1 uncultured Saprospiraceae bacterium | reverse complement strand
CGCATGCTTATTTTCTAAAATATTTCTTTACAAAAACCTAGATTTGGGGTCATTATAGTTAATTGGTATAAAAATAATAACCCTGAACCTTTTTCAGCAGAAGTAGTCGCATCTAACTTAGGTCTTGGACAAAGAGCAATGTACACGAGCGATCTTGACAATGACAATGATATTGATGTAATAGTTTCTTCTTATTCACAAGGAATTTCCTGGTATGAGAATAATGGTCAAGGGATTTTTATAAATCGTCCGGGCGTTGAGAATATGCCTAATGGCGCACAATCTTTATTTGTTTTAGATTTAGACAAAGATCAAAAAAAAGACCTTATCGTCGCTTCTTTTAGCAACGGTATTGTCTGGTTCAAAAATTTATTGGAAATCCCGACTTCTTCCAAAGATGTTGTAAAAAAGAACTTGATACATCTTTACCCCAATCCTTTCCAGGATCAAATTCGATTTGAGTGGGAGGGGGCATCTGTTGATGATTATACTTTGATTCTTTTGGACGCCACAGGGAAAATACTATTTAAAGAGCAAATAATAGGTAGCCAATACATTCTACATAACAAATACTTACCAAAAGGCTTGTATTTTTATCAATTGATTAACCAGCAAGGGCAGTTGTTGGGAACCGGTAAAATCATAAAGCAGTAATTGATAATCGGGATTTGCCATAAAACTTTTCAACAAAATAGCCTCAAAAACAAAACATTCTTTATCTTTGCGTGGCTTTTTAAAAAGGCATTGTAAAACCGAGCATTTGTCGGTTTGATTTCAGCAAATTAATTATTGAAAGATGGCAAAAAGAAAACAGGCAGACAAGGATGAAGTCCTGATTGACGTGGTGGACGTACGCGACAGTGCTCAGGATTTTTTTGAGAAAAACAGAATCTGGCTTCTTGGCGGTATTGGCGCCCTGGTATTGATCGTGGGTGGTTGGTTCGCTTACAATCAGTTTTATAAAAAACCCATGCAGCAGGAAGCCGTGGAGCAGATGTTCCAGGCGCAGGTACAGTTTGAGCGTGATTCTTTCGCGCTGGCGCTGACCAATCCGGGCGGTGGTTATTCCGGTTTCCTGGATATCATCGAAAACTATGGCGGTACTCCCGCAGCCAATACGGCGCATTATTACGCGGGCGTAAGTTACCTTCAACTGGGACAATTCGAGGCGGCTATCTCTTACCTCAGTGATTTCAATGCCAAAGGTGACGTGATGCCGATCATGAAAAACGGCGCGCTGGGTGATGCTCATTCTGAATTAAACGACCTGAGCAAAGCGATGAGCTTTTACCAGAAAGCGGTAAGTGCAGGCGATAATGAATTGCTGACGCCTTATTATCTGAAAAAAGTGGGTATGCTGAACGAGAAAAACGGCAATCCTGCCGAAGCACTGAAAGCTTACGAACGCATCAAAACAGAATATCCGACCTCGCCAGAAGCGCGGGACATCGACAAATATATTGCTCGGGTAACACCGAAAGGTTAATTGGATAAGTCTCAATAAGTTTTTTTCTTATAAAAAAGGTAAGGTGCGATCAAACGTCTTACCTTTTTTGTTTTAAAACATTCTAAAGTCTAATGTCTTTGACCTAAAATCTCAACAAAATGGCAAGCGCATTAAAAAATCTCTCTGTTTATGATGAATCTTCCATTCCCGATGCATCGGATATGAAATTCGGCATTGTGGTAGCAGAATGGAACGCAAAAGTTACCCATGCCCTGTACGAAGGTTGTTTTGAGACCCTTCTCAAACACGGCGTCAAGGAAGACAACATTCATACAGCTCAGGTTCCGGGCTCGTTTGAACTTCCTACCGGCGCCCGGCTTTTATCTATAAAGCATAAACTGGATGCGGTGATCTGTCTGGGTTGCGTCATCAAAGGTGAAACCAGCCACAACGAATACATCAACAATTCCGTGGCCATGGGACTGACCAATCTGAGTATCGCTTCCGGGCAGCCATTTATTTTCGGGGTTCTGACGCCTAATGATGAAGCGCAAGCCCTTGAACGCGCGGGCGGCAAGCACGGCAATAAAGGCGTGGAAGCTGCCGTTACGGCCATTCGAATGGCAGACCTGCGCAAGGAAATGACTGATAAAGCAAAAATTGGATTTTAATATTTTTTGTAGAGAGTACAGAGTAGAGGGACACCCAGTACCCTCTACCCTCTACCAAATACCAAATACCCTTAACCATGAAACTTCACACCATAGAAACCGGTTTCCTCAAACTCGACGGCGGCGCGATGTTTGGAATCGTACCCAAACGCCTCTGGCAAAAGCTCAATCCACCGGATGATAACAACCTTTGTACCTGGTCGATGCGCTGTTTATTAGTAGAAACTAATAAGCGTAAAATACTGATTGACACAGGTATAGGCAATAAACAAGACGAGAAATTCCGCTCGCATTTTGAGCCGCATGGCGACAAAAACCTGATTTCCTCTCTTGCAGAAAAAGGCTTCCAACCCGAAGATATTACCGATGTGTTC
>CAZGAU010000196.1:0-9183 GCA_964523725.1 uncultured Saprospiraceae bacterium | reverse complement strand
TCAATAATGTAAGTAGCCGGACAGTTTTACAGTCGATTGTCGAAAGTCAAATTAAGCTGACAACCAACTTTTTATGAAATATTTTAATTTAAAATTGTCCCTTTGCTTATATCAATAAAATAATACTAGTAAATAAATGGCAAGATTAAATGAATAAAGAAACCCAACTATGCTCCAACAACTAAAAGACCGGCTTACTAATGCAAAAACGACAGCCTTAGGAGGTGGCGAAAAGCTTTTGATTACAACTGTCGAAACGGAAGCGCCTGCTGTGCATGATCTGTGGGATATCGCCATCGAGCAAGCCAATCTGGAAGTGGATAAGGTGGTAATTTTAGATAACATAAATAATGGATATTTATTAGTTAATGGAAACATTACAATCAAAGGAGTTGTTTATAATATTAATCTAGCCTTTTATGAAAATATTACTCCACAAGAGTTGGCTTGCATCATGATTGCGAGCCCTGTGGATAATTGGAATTTACTTTTATTATATCCAGATTTACCTCCGTTTTTTAGTCAAGGCGCTGTACTGACGCCGCAAACTTCATTTTTGAAGGATATTAATTTGCATGATGCGCGTCTGGTCATTGCTTCACATAATAATACGGTTACTAATCCACCTACCGATTTATCAAGAATTATTGCTGCCTTGCCTTTTGTAACTGATTCAATTGCAGAACAATCCGCAGCGATTGTATATGGGCTTAACGTTTTTGGATCGCCATTTTTAGAAGGCGACCTTGCATTTGCAAATTCTATAATAGATAATCATCCTTTAAAATCATTACATGGGTTTTTAGTTAGAGATAGAAGTTTTGATAATATCCATTTATTTTTTCCAGTTGAAGCCTCCAAAAGCATTGGTAATTTTACGGCTGCTTTTGAAGGATTTGAAGTGTATTCATCTACTACAAATCATATTCTGGCAGAAAAAGGATTAATTCTTTATGGATTAATAAAAACTGGTAATATCGAATTTTATATATCGGGCGAAATCCCAATTGGAGGTAATGTAATTACTTTTGAAGGGTATCTGCCAAATGGCTTATCTATCAAGGATTTTACTCATCTTAATGCATTGACTAACAGTCCAGAAATAGGTAGCCACCTACCTATAGCTGTGGAAATTTTAGAAAATATTTCTTTACATTCTGTAGCATTAGGATTAAATATTTCTTCGCCAGGTATTCAGTTTTTTGAATTCTCACTAGGCGTTGATAATCAATATGATCTTATTCCTGGCATTATACTTTTAAAGGATATTAAATTTACAGGTAGAGTAGATCAGCCTTTTCCTTCTGGACAGAGTAAGCGGGAATATTATATCGAAATGAGTGCAGGATGGGAGTTAGATGGGGCGCGCATTGATACGGTGCTTACTTTACCAGATGTAAGTATGAGTGGACGACTGGCGCCGGGAAACCGCTTAGGACTCATCAGTCTTTTTAAAAAGTTTTTTCCAGGTCTTCCATTTGACAAAGAAATATGGGTATTGGATTTAGAGGTATTTGCGTCTAAAGCTGGTGATTACAGCTGCTTTGTAGAATTAGCAGATGTTTGGTCCATCGAACTCGATTCCATAGTGATTGCTATGAAGAGTCTTATTCTTAACATTGAAGGAGAGAAAGGCATCGGAGCATCCGGGTTCATTCAGGGTATTTTTGAAATAGGGGCGGTTTCCTTCCTGGCAAGAGCAGCGGTTCCTAGTGCAGGTGGAGGCTGGATATTTTCAGGAAATACAGGGGCTGGAGAGGAAATTCCTATTGGAATATTTTTGGAAGAATTGCAAAAAAAGTTTAATACAGAAAAATCTTTGCCAGAACCACTCCAAACATTTTCTATTAAAAATATTAACGTATCATTTGACACGCAAACCAAGCATTTTATTTTTGGGTGTGAGGGAGATTTTCTGGTGGAAGGCAAAAATGTAGCCATTTTATTGAATATTAATGTTATAAAGCAAGACATAAGCTATAAAAAAGACTTTGGTGGACAGATTTCAGTCGGTCCATTCGATACCCTTGGTACGCTTCAATTTGACCTTCATTTTATCCAAGATTCTGATTCTACGTTATTTGCTGCCACTTACATACATAAGGGCGGTTCTTCTAATATCAGTCTAAAAGCGCTCCTTGCTCATTTTTCGGATGATATTGCTGATATTCCGGTTGACCTGACGGTTGATTTGAAGGATATTATTCTTGTTTTTGAAAAAAAGCCGAATGTACCTACTAAATTCCTTTTTGCATTAGATATTAGTGCAAGTCTGAATTTGTCTAAATTGCCCTTAGTGGGTAAGGAATTTCCACCAGATAAAAGCGTTGGCGTAGATAATCTGCAATTCATTTTGGCGAATGCCCCAATAGCGCAAAAGGAGGTACAAACTTGGGCGAACCAACAGCTCTTACCACCGGAAGTTACGCCAATGCTGGTGCGCGACTTGAATGAGGGATTGAGCATTGATGGCAAATTAAATTTGGGGGGTTTTGAGCAGCCTATTGCATTGCCTATTGCTGGTAGTAATACACCGCCTGCTGGGATCAATCCTTCACCTAATCAAAATGTTACGCCACCGACCTCGCCGGACAAAGCGAAGTGGTTCACGCTGCAAAAGCAAGTTGGTCCTATTTATTTTGAACGAATTGGCGTGCAGTATGAGAAAGGGGAATTATGGTTTTTGCTGGATGCGTCGCTTACCGCAGTGGGGTTGACGATTGCACTGCAAGGTTTATCGGCGGGATCTTCCCTCAAAAAATTTGATCCGGTTTTCCGACTCAATGGTTTGGGGATTGACTTCAAGCGCGGGCCCTTGGAAATCGGTGGTGCATTTTTACGTTTCGGCGATTTTGAATATGCCGGTACAGCAATTATAAAAACAAAAGCGTTAACGCTTGCTGCCATTGGTTCTTATGCGGAGTTGAAGGATGGGCACAAATCCATGTTTATTTATGCAGTGTTGGACTATCCACTTGGAGGTCCTGCGTTCTTTTTTGTGACGGGGCTGGCTGCTGGGTTTGGCTACAATCGACGGTTGCGGATTCCAGCTATTGATCAGGTCGCAAACTTTCCACTTGTTTCCGAAGCAGTAAATGGTGTAAGCCCTATTCCCACTGGCGCTGGACAACGCAATGCGCTTCTTGGAGAGCTGACAAAAATCCAAAACTATATACCACCTGAAACGGGGCAATATTTTCTGGCAGTTGGCATCAAGTTCAATTCTTTTAAGTTAATAGATTCTTTTGCGCTGTTAACCATTGCATTTGGCAATCAGTTTGAAATGGATCTCCTTGGACTATCCACTTTGGTTGTCCCTACACCTGAAGCTGGTCAGACAATTGATCCGCTGGCAGAAGTACAAATGGCTATTAAAGTTAGTTTCATACCCGATGATGGATTTCTAGGGGTAGAAGCACAATTAACAGCAGCTTCTTTTTTGCTGTCGCGCAAATGCCATTTGACGGGCGGTTTTGCTTTTTACAGTTGGTTTGAAGGCGTGCACAAAGGTGATTTTGTCATTACCGTTGGAGGCTATCACCCAAGTTATCAAGTACCGGCACACTACCCTAAAGTGCCGCGCTTGGGTTTCAACTGGCAGGTAACCAATCAACTAAGCCTGAAAGGGGAAGCTTATTTTGCGCTCACTTCATCTGCAATAATGGCAGGTGGGCGATTAGAGGCGCTGTGGTTGGATGGTAATCTAAAAGCTTGGTTCATCATCGGTGCTGATTTTATAATTGCCTGGAAGCCTTATCATTACGAAGCTCGAATTTACGTAGATATGGGCGTGGCTTACACCTTCAGTTTTTTTGGAACTCATACTATTTCGGTGGATGTAGGTGCCGATTTGCATATCTGGGGACCCGATTTCAGTGGAACTGCCCATGTAAAATTGTGGATTATTACATTTGATGTGACTTTTGGTTCAGGAGCTTCTCAAGCCCCAACCCCGATTGATTGGACAACTTTCCGTACTTCTTTTCTGCCTGCTTCCGATGAGGATATGGCTAGTATTTCCCTTATCAATGGCATCAAAATGCAGCCCGATATTGCCAGCGGCGTTGACTGGATTGTTGATGTTAAAAACTTTGAATTTGAAATAAATACCTTGATCCCCATTAAGCGAGGTGTGAGTAGCGAGGGGAATAAAACGTTTGGTATTGCACCAATGGATTTAAAGAGTGAGCAGGTGGACTCTAGTTTGCAGATTAATATCAAAAAGAAATCGAATAATCCGAATATACCGGATGCTGATGTGCGCGCCGCGTTTAAGTTTGAGCCAATTTTGAAAAATATGCCGACGGGTATGTGGGGTACGTCTGTAAGCCCTAGTCTGAATGGGCAAAAATTTATCGAAGCTGCCCTGACCGGCTATCGTATTAAACTGAACAAGCAGGAAAAGGAACCAACTGATAAACCCAATCCTATTGATGTACACAAATTTCAGTTTACACCCACTTCTGTCAATAATTATATACAACTAAAAGAATTGCCACGATTTCAGCCACAAGATGTCAGCGATTGGAAAGCACAATTGAAAAAGCACTTGTTGATCAATAATCAACGCGATACCTTATTGAATGCGCTTGGATTTTCTACTGCCACTGATGTACACTTGACAGATACCTTTATAGATGAATTAACTATGACACCTCAATTTTCGAGTTGATCGCCGATATAATCCTTTGTTGTTAATAAATCATTATTATATGTCTGACCAACTTCCGTTCTCCACTTTGCCCAACCAAATCCAGTTTGTCGCTTATCACCGGCCAGCATTGGAAGATGGTGTTTATTATATCGAAGTGACACCTGGACTCAGTACGGCTGGAATTCCGCGCATTATAGCAGGAACAAAGCGCAAACATTTTCAGATTTCGGGTACGCGTTTTGGATTACAGCCGCAGGAGGTACATACGGTATTTCCGCCTGACAATAGTCTTGGTGACCATGAAAATGTATTACCTCATATTGTATTGAAGCGTAGTACCCTGCCTTGGGAACGAAAGACCGATGGCACAAGTGAAAACATTCCATGGCTAGCACTTCTTGTTTTTGACAGCATAGATAATTTGCCTAAGCCACAGGTTATCAGTTTTTTACAATTAAAACAAGAAGCTACAGCAAAGCGTTTTCCAGCCATTGACAATGAAGTTGGGCAGCAGGATAGTGATCAGTTGATTATCATTGATGTAAAAAAAGAATTACTAGAAAAGATATTGCCTTCAAAGGATGATTTGGAATACCTCGCCCATGTGCGTCAGGGCTTTGATGCACATGGAAAAATGAGCGGAGGCGAATATGCGGTCATAATTGCTAACCGCTTGCCCATGAAGGAAGGCATTAGTAAAGTGCATCTAGTTTCCCTTGAAAATCGCTTTAGTGGCAATACTTTTGATTATCAAGGGGCAAACCCTTCAGATACCGTGAGATTGATAAGCTTATATAGCTGGCAATTTGCTTGCATCAACCCAAAACAAAGTTTTTCAGGGCTATTAGAAAATTTAAATACAGAAGCTGGGTCCCCAAGTGGTCACAATTTACGTTTACCCAGTGTTAACCACCCTAGTGCCGATAATCTCCTTTCATTAGGCTATGTACCCCTTCATCATTTAATGCGTAATGGTGATAAAAGTGTTTCCTGGTATCACAGCCCGCTTGCCTCTGGCATTAATCCAAATCACGCGGATGTACTACCCGTACTGGCTTCCGACGCGCTGCTTCGATTTGATTCGAGAAATGGTATGTTTGATGTTTCCTATGCAGCTGCCTGGGAATTGGGACGCATGCTCGTTTTACAAAGCAAAGCTGTTTCTGTAAGTTTGTATAATTGGAAGTGCAGCCACGCCCAGAAAAGCAAAATGGCAGAGTTACAACTTGCGCACTCGCATTTACCTGCTCAAGGCTTGTTTGAGGATAGAGACAAAACCCTAGAGATTCCAACTCAAGTGCGTAAATGGTTTCAAAATCTAAGTTTACTCAAAGGCGTTCCTTTTAATTATCTGGTGCCAGATGCCCGTATGTTGCCCGTAGAATCGATTCGTTTTTTTGTGATTGATAATGAATGGGTAGAATGTATGTTGGATGGTGCTTTCAGTGTAGGAAGAATAGTTGGTGATGATTTAAATCAAGATCAAAAACACCATAACCCTGACGACGACGCTGCCCCTAACCCCGCTCAAAACCCTTTCAGTCTTTTGAGCGGGTTTATCATGCGATCCGCAGTAGTATCTGGTTATCGCGACTTTCACGTGGATGCTTATCAGCCTCAAAGTGTAGTTTCTTTGAGTCAAGCGACTATAACGGTGCTTAATAATGCTGCAAAAACTGATGCGCAATTGCAAATAGCTTTAAAAACCGATTTTAAAACCCAACAACTTACGGCCGTTACCGAAATAGACAATGAGCAATGGCTCGTGCATATTCTGGACAAAGACGAACAATACGCCATCCGCAAAATTGGTAATAGTTATCAGGTTCAGCTCAAAAATAAATTAATACGCAGGGAAAAACTTTCCGATAATGTACTGCTTTGCATATTTGAAGGTATGATCGAAGAAGTAGATATGTATCAAAAACCCGAAACATTACATTTTGGATTAGATAGAACTATTGATGCTAAGGAAACATATTTTAAGCAGCTCAAAAACCGAGCAGGCGATCCATTACCTGATGCAAGTATTTCCCCTCTTAAATTTCGGAAAGATGATTCCGCATCCCGAGTATTGGATATTGCAGATTTGGCAAATCGTATAAAAGCTAAACTTTCCTGGAATGTCATAGATTCGGCCTTTTTTGCAATTGAAATGACAGAGGGCGTGGAGCGCATCCGATTTAAAAAAGGAAATTAAGTTATTATAGTCTATTAAAGCAGTCAAGATGTGATTCTGCTTTGGTGATTTAATAGTCGCAGATCAAATTTATAAAGATTTTTGTGTGCGGGATAATTAGACTATGTCATATTGAAGTGTAACTCCCTATTTTGGCCCTGTGATAAAAATTCAAAATAAACTTTTCAAAATACCCAACTCTAAACCCCGCAACTCCGCCAGCCCCCGCAAGCGACCGATCGCCGAGTAGCCCGGATTGGTTTGTTTTTGGAGGTCATCGAGCATTTTATGACCGTGGTCGGACCGCATAGGAATTGGCTCCGCTCGTTTTTGCTGCTCCTCCAGAATGGCTCGCATGACCGCGTACATGTCAACGTTACCTTCGAGATGAGCTGCTTCGTGAAAATTACCTGCTGCGTCGCGTTGCGTGCTGCGTAAATGCAGGAAATGAATGCGATCTGCGAATTGGCGAACCATTGACGGTAAGTCATTGTCCGCCCGAACACCGAATGAACCCGTGCAAAAACAAAGCCCATTGGCGGGACTATCCACTGCTTTAAGTAAAATGTCGATATCAGCTGCCGTGCTGACAACTCTGGGCAATCCCAGAATAGGATAGGGCGGATCGTCGGGGTGAATCACCATTTTGATACCTGCTTCTTCAGCAATGGGAACCACAAGACTTAGAAAATCGATCAAATGCTGACGAAGTTTGTTCGCGTCGATGTTTTGATATGTATCAAGTGCTGCCTGAAATTGTGCTAGTGTGTAGCCTTCCTCTGCACCTGGCAGACCGGCAATGATGTTGCTTATCAGCTGTTCTTTCGCTGCGCCGTTCATTTGGCTCAAGCGTTCTTTTGCAGTTTGGATTTGACTTTCGGAATAGCCCGCTTTGGCGTTGGGGCGTTTCAGAAGAAATAACTCAAATGCTGCAAAAGCAGCCTGCTCAAAACGCAGTGCCTTAGCACCATCAGGTAAGGGGTAATCTAAATCGGTGCGGGTCCAGTCGAGCACTGGCATGAAATTGTACGTCACTGTTCGGATATCGCACTTTCCCAGATTTCGTAAGCTTATTTTGTAATTTTCGATATGTTGTTGCCAGTTGCCACTTTGTTTTTTGATCTCTTCCGTAACTGGTAAACTTTCCACTACCGACCAACGCAATCCTGCTGCTTCCACTTCACGTTTCCGCTTTAAAATCTCTTCCTCACTCCAAACTTGACCATTAGGAATATGATGCAATGCCGTAACCACACCTGCGGCGCCCGCCTGCCGCACATCTGCCAGACTCACAAGGTCTTTCGGGCCATACCAACGCCAGGTTTGTTCTAGTTTTTTCATATATACTTCAGCTATTTTTTTAGTCAAAGAGCTGGAAATCCATAGTTCTAACTCCAAGATTTTTAAGATAATCGATTTTCAGCAGTCAAACTTTCGATTATTTTAAACGCCCGAAAATGCACTAAATCCGCCATCTACCAACACGACAATTCCAGTGACGAAAGAAGCTGCATCGCTACACAGCCAGATGACCGTACCAGCGAGTTCCTCCGGCTCTCCGAAGCGCTTCATTGGGGTGTGGTCGATAATTGTTTTACCGCGAGCGGTTAGGTTTTGCTGTTCATTCAAAAGTAAATTTCGATTTTGCTCACCGATAAAGACACCCGGAGCGATCGCATTCACACGGATGCCGGCGCCATATTTGCTGGCCATTTCTACTGCCAGCCATTTGGTGAAATTGTCAATCGCTGCCTTCGCTGCTGCATAGCCGACTACGCGCGTGAAAGGTTGCTGGGCAGTTAAGGACGAAATATTGATAATACTTCCCTGGCTCTGCTTCGCCATTTCCTGGGCAAAAACGTATGTAGGAAGTACCGTACCTTTTAAATTCAATGCTATTACCTGGTCAAAATCATCAAGTGATAAATCGAAGAAATTCTGCTCGGTACCAATCGTAGCACCGGCGCGGTTACCACCGGCTACATTCAATAAAATATCTATATGCCCCCAATGTTCTAATACTTGTGCCCTGACGGCTTCAAGTTCTTCCTGATTCAGAACATCCGCTATCAATGGCATGGCTATCCCGCCAGCCTTTTGTATTTCCGCCACTTTTTGCTGGACTTTTGCCTCTGTTCTACCCAAAATGCCGACTTTCGCGCCTGCCGCTGCCAGTCCTGAAGCCATTGCACCACCCAGGACTCCTGCGCCGCCTGTAATGATCGCGACTTTGCCGCTTACATTAAAAAGATTGTTTTGCATAATAATTTGTTTGAGTCACATGTCCCAAAGGTAGAACTTATGAGGAGACAATCGTATAAAATAGGTGTGAAGAAGGTCTGATTTTATT
>CAZGAU010000195.1:4854-9259 GCA_964523725.1 uncultured Saprospiraceae bacterium | reverse complement strand
CATATCATGTAAGTGACCTCAAGAAATGGGAAGCTGCTCCGGCTGCAACTTATGGCGTTAATTCGATTCCGCGTACTTTCCTGATCGACCGGGAGGGCAACATCGCAGCGATTAACCTGCGTGGCGCCGCTGAAATTGAAGCAGAGCTTAAAAAGCATTTATAATAATTCAATAAAAACATTATAACATGAGTCATCCCGAATTTTGAAAATGCCCCGTTAGGGGCAAAATATCGGTAGTAGATATTTTAAAAGAAGAACATCTCCGCGTGCCATAGGTACGCATTATAAAGCATACCTACGGCATGCAAACCGGCGCAATGGATCATTTCTACCAATATTCCGTCCCGACGGGACGAGTTTAGCAAAAATTCGGGATGACTCATGTTTATTTACCCGAAGATGTAATTATTTACAACCTCCAGTTCGTCTTCATTGATCGTATGCCCCATGTTTGGGTAAATTTTCACCGTTACGTTGGCGTTCAAGTCTTTTAAAACACGACCACTCTCCTCTACCCTGCCTTTTGGAATGTGTGGGTCGATATCGCTGCAACCGATAAAAACGGGAGTCTGATTAAAATCATTTTGATATTTACTTTTGTCTATTTCCTGACCGATCAAGCCACCGCTGAAAGCTACAATTCCACCCATTCTCTGGGCATTCCGGGCTGCAAATTCCAACGTAAGGCAGGCGCCTTGTGAAAACCCGCCCAGGTAAATGTTTTCTGCCGAAATCCCGGCATTTATTACATCATCAAAAATATTTTTAATTACATCCAGCGCAGAAGACAGCCACGGTTCATTCGCCTCCTGCGGCGCCATAAAACTGTAGGGATACCAGGTGTGATTGGTCGCCTGCGGCGCAAGCAAAGCAAAATCTTCTACTTGTAAATAAGGTGTTAAAGTCAAAATATCTTCGGCACTGGCGCCTCTGCCATGTAATAAAATCAGCGCTTTTTTAGCTTCGGACAAAGATTTTCCTTGAGTAATCACTTTTTTTGTGTGCATGAGTCTGTGAATGGTTTCTGAATGCTGATTACTCATCACTATATAAAATCAAGATTTTATTATAAGCAAGCAATCAGCATCATGATTCTATTTAAAATTTTTTGGATTAATTTCAACAGGTGTCAATCCTGCTTCGATCGCGGGTCGGTTCGGCTCTTCCCAGGGCGGCAATTTAAGCCCGGAGCCCAGGGTTTCCTTGCTTTCATCAAACATAAAGCCCGGCGGATTGGTCGCAATTTCAAACAACACACCACCCGGCTCCCGGAAGTAAATGGAATGAAAATACTGCCGATCCAGCACAGGCGTTACGTGTAGGCCAGCATTGGCAATTTTGGATCTGATGTCCAGTTGGGTATCGTCATTGTCCGTACTAAAAGCCACGTGATGAACGGTGCCGCCGCCGCCCAGGCCGCGCTGACCACCGGGTGTCACCAATAAATCCACAAAATCGCCGGGTTTGCCGCTGGCAGAATAGCGCAGGCGATTGCCGGTTTCTCCAAGTTTTTGGTGCTGCATGGTATCAGTTAAGAGTTTAGCAGTCGATTCTGCCCGATCCTCGTTTAGTGTTACGCCGTAAAATCCGCGGATGGAATGTTCCTCAGGAATTTGACCATAAGAAAATGGCGGACGATCATCCTTACTGGTTGCCACCAATTCCAGGCGTAGTCCATCAAAATCGTCAAATGTAATGAACTCCTCTTCAAAACGGGTTTCTGGCTTACTTGGGTTCAAATCAAATTTTTTCAGACGATCCACCCAGTAGCCCAGCGAATCGGCTGGAATGGAGAAGGAAGTGACCGTCAGTTGCCCGGTACCCTTGCGTCCGGGGCGGATGCCTGCGTACGGAAAGAAGGTCATGATCGTGCCCGGCGCACCGATCTCATTGCCATAATAAAAGTGATACACATCGGGCGCATCGAAGTTGATCGTTTTTTTGACCAGCCTTAGGCCCAGGATACCAGCGTAGAAATCCACATTTTTTTGTGGGTCATCCGCCATTGCGGTCACGTGGTGTATGCCATTGATGAGTTGGGTTGTCATCTTGATAATTGAGTTTTAATTAATCAATGTTTAAACATTAAACATCGCTGCAAGAATTTTGGTTCACAAATTCTACTTACCTTTAAAGCAAAAAATGCATCGTTTTTTCATTTTAATCTTCTCTGTCATCATTTTATGTAATTTTCTGGACGCGCAGACACAATTTCCAAAAAAAATAAAGCTCCCGATAAATTTAGTCGAAGTTTCTGGTTTAAATATTACTTCTCCGGACAATCTCTGGTGGCACAATGACAGCGGTGATCGCCCGAGGTTGATCCTGACCGACCAGGAAGGAAGTATAAAAAAAGAAATTGAGCTGCCTGTAAAAAACCGCGATTGGGAAGACATCACCAGCGACCGGCTTGGGAATATTTACATCGGTGACTTTGGTAATAATTTAAATAGAAGGCAGGACTTATGCATCTACATTTATAATCCTGAGACCGAAACAGTGGATTCCATTTTATTTACTTACCCCGACCAGCAAGCCTTTCCACCCGATCCGGCAGCATGTAATTTTGATATGGAAGCCTTCTTCTGGCATCATGATTCTTTACATTTATTTACAAAAAACCGGCTTTCGGTGGGGAGTTATTATACCAAACATTACATCCTGCCGGCTACGCCGGGTGCTTATGTGGCTCAATTACAGGACAGCATCCAACTTAAGAAGCGCGTGGTGACGGCCGCCGCCATCAGCCCCGACGGGCAAACCGTGGCGCTGCTTTCATATTATTTCGGTAAAATGCTAGGGTTTATTCCCAAAAGCCGCACCACCATTTGGCTGCTCAATGATTTTGAAGGATCAAACTTTCTAAAAGGAGATTTGCAAAAGCTAAAAGTTAGGAAATGCCCCGTACCTACGCAATTCGAAGCGCTGGATTTCATTGATAATCAATCGGTTTTGATCGCATCTGAGCGCACGCCGTTTTACAAACAACAAGCAAAACGAATTGAACTGAAGTTAAATAAATTGAAGTTAATCAAGCCCTAAATAAGCTGAGGGCAACGCCCAAATAAGAACGCTGCCCCAGCATACGCGGTAATATCGGTAGATGTTACCGGAGTCCCTCGTGTAAAACTGTATTTGTAGAGGGATTAAAGATGGGAAAAACAAAATTTCATGGGATCATAACCAAAATTGTGTGTAGCCTCATAATATGTTTGGGTTCGTCCCGGGAAATTATCGTCCAAAATAAACTTGTAAAGAAATGCCTAATCTTGTGTAAGTATCGCCATCGAGGAAATTTACGGTAAACAGAGGCTCCAGCGCCACATTGTCGTTGAGAAATGCTGCATAACCCAGCCCCAGCAGAAAGTCGAAATTATTCTCTTTTTCTGCGTCCTTGATATGGGTGAACTGAATGCCGCTATGCCCGAACAGTCCAAAATTGGTGTAATACCGCGCAAAAGGGCCGATGTAAAACTGGTCGAATTTGCTGATGGAAGAGTAAGTCAGGGAAACGCCCAGCGCTGCGTTATCCGCGAAAAAATAGCCAAGTGTAGGATTGACCGTAAAAACTTCATTGCCTTTCAGCGACGTAAATTCCAGGCTTCCGCCGGCCATAATGACGCCTTTGTCAATCAATTGTGCATGCGAACTTGCGGCAATGCAAGACATTACCAGGAGTGCAAATATTGCTTTTCTCATGTGAACCAGGATTTAGGATTAATAATTTGTTACCTCCTTTTGACGCAGGCTTTTCCGTTTGGTCACATGAGAAAAAGAAAAAATATTATTTTTTTTAGGGAAATTTCCTGAAATCTCGTTTGCAAAAGGTCTCCATAATAAAAAAATTATATTTGTAAAAACACTTTGTTCATTCCACAGCATTTCTATTCAGACCTTTTGCGTATTTAGCACTACTCCAAATAAAATACAGATAGGCCAAGATTGGATAAATGCTCAAGAAAAGCCCGCCAGCTTTTTCGCCAACAAAATAAATCAACGCAGAACTGATCATAAAAAATGACAACCCCAGGAATAAGTGGAATTTCCTGAAATAAGAGAGATAAGACTTTAAGTTCACTTTTTTCCGTCCTTCTTCGCTCATTGTATTGTATCCTGCAAGGAGATACTTCGCATTATGCTCAGTTACAATGAAGCCTATTGCAATAAACAATAAACTGATTCCGAGTATAATATATATCATACCTTATAATGTTTGTTTGAGTTTCGCTTCAAATTCCTATATAAAAAGTTCCGGAAAGCCCCGGATCAGTTGGAGGTTCTATTACTTTAAACTTAACACAATAAAACATTATAACACCTGTTTCAAATAACAGGTTTGCTATTACATCAATAATTAGCTAAATAGTAAAGCTCAAATTGAATCTTTACCTTCTTCGGCTGCT
>CAZGAU010000195.1:0-4754 GCA_964523725.1 uncultured Saprospiraceae bacterium | reverse complement strand
CAATAATTAGCTAAATAGTAAAGCTCAAATTGAATCTTTACCTTCTTCGGCTGCTTTGGTAATCAAAACGGAAGCCCAGGCGCACGCCGGCATACAATTGTCTAATGGCACTCTCAGGATTTTCAGCATAAATGACAAGCCTATCGCCCAGTTGATTGAGGCTTTCCCATTTTACATTCGGGAAATAACGGGCGCCCACCATCGGCGTGAAAGTCACTAGATCGGTAATGCCGATATCAAAGCCCAAGCCGGCGCCCAGACTCAAGGCTACAGCGTTACTTGTAAAGCTGGCATCGGGGCGTTCTACCTTTTGCTGGAAATAGCTTACTCCCGGCGAGACCTGCAGGAAAAAACCCTTTTTGGCAAAGTTGCCCTGCTTCGACCAGGTGGGGCAATCGCAATCGCCCAGGAAATCAAATACGTAGAAATTGGTATTTAAAAAGAAATTATACACATTAAGATTCGTTTCATGCAACACGCCCTCCGCAACCTGAAATTCATTTTTATACTTGCTAAAGCTCAACTCCGGCAGGAATTCCACGCGGTAATTCTTGAGCCGAAACCAGTAGTCTACGCCAATGACAGGAGCATTGTCCAGGATTGCCTCGGCTCTTTGGTCAGCATACGTAATTTTCCAGTCTTTGGCATCGTTGATTTGGTAGCGACCGGTGACGCCGAATTGAGCGAAAACAGAAGCGCACATCAGGAGTAATCCGCAGATAAGGGTTGCTTTTTTCATAACTGGCTGATTGATTTGCTGTATATAACGGCGAAATGAAAAATTCAGTATCTTTGCAAACTTTTTGAATAAGTCAAGTGTACAAAAGCAAACACCTTTAAACCAATACCCTCATTAAGACCAGAACACATTAACACACAAACACATTTTAGTTGAAAACAAAGACCTTAAAAAAAGATAAAGTCAACGTCATTACGCTGGGCTGCTCAAAGAATCTGGTAGATTCGGAGAATATTATCACGCAGTTGCGCGGCAACCAATTTGAGGTGGTGCACGACAGCAATGACGAAGACGCAAATGTAATCATTGTCAACACCTGCGGTTTTATTGACCTGGCGAAGCAGGAATCTATCGATACCATTCTGGAATACGCCGAGGTGAAAAAGCAGGGCGATATTGAAAAACTCTACGTCACCGGTTGCCTGAGCCAGCGCTACCGCGACGATCTGGCAGTGGAAATCCCGGAAGTGGACGCCTGGTTTGGCACGCTGGAACTGCCGCAATTACTGGCAAAATTCAACGCAGATTATAAGCATGAACTCATCGGCGAGCGCCTGATCACCACTTCGCCGCACTATGCTTACCTGAAGATTTCCGAGGGCTGCAACCGTACCTGCTCGTTTTGCGCGATCCCGCTCATGCGTGGCGGACATGTGTCGAAGCCGATCGAACAGTTGGTGAAAGAAGCCGGAAGCCTTGCCCGGCGGGGCGTGAAGGAACTCATACTCATCGCGCAGGAATTGACTTACTACGGTTTGGATATTTACAAAAAACGTGAATTACCGAGTCTGCTGGAAGCCTTGGCACAGGTAGAGGGTATCGAGTGGATTCGTTTGCATTATGCTTATCCAAGCAAATTTCCTACCGAGATTTTTGACGTAATTAACTCACAGCCAAAGGTTTGCAACTACCTGGATATGCCGCTGCAACACGCCAACAACGCGGTGCTGGACAGAATGCGCCGCCAGATCACCAAAGAAGAAACGATGGAACTGATTGAATTGGCGAGAACCAAAGTCCCTGGTCTCACTTTACGCACCACCATGCTCGTGGGCTTCCCCGGCGAAACCGAAGAAGAATTCAAGGATTTGTGCGACTTTGTGCGTGAAATGCGCTTCGATCGTTTGGGCGTTTTTCAATATTCGCATGAAGAAGATACTCGCGCTTTTGAATTGGAAGATGACGTCACCGCCGAAGTAAAAGCCGACCGAGCCAACCGTTTGATGGCGATTCAGCAAGAAATTTCGTTTGAAAAAAACCAGGAAAAAGTCGGTAAAACCCTGAAAGTGCTCTTTGACCGCAAAGAAGGCGAATATTTTATCGGGCGCACCGAAGGCGACTCACCGGAAGTGGATAACGAAGTGCTGGTGCCCGCTGCCAGCCAGTACGTACGCATCGGCGACTTTGCGCATGTGAAAATCACGGAAGTCACTGAGTATGATTTATTTGGGGAAGTTGTTTCTTGAAATTTGGCAGTTGGCAGCAACAGCAGGCAGTAATAATTTCTAATCTGAATTTATGGAAACTCCTTTCCAGCGTTTACTGTTATTCCTATCAAAATTGTTTTAAAATCACGGTTTATCACACTTGAACGCTAGAATATAATTACACTTGAGCAAAAAATATAAAGTCAAAGAAATTTTCTACACGCTGCAAGGCGAAGGCGCTCAAACCGGGCGTCCTGCGGTATTTTGCCGTTTCACGGGCTGCAATCTCTGGAGCGGTCGCGAGGAGGATCGGCACAAGGCGATCTGCCAGTTTTGCGATACCGATTTCTGGGGAACCGATGGATTGAACGGCGGCCGTTACACGACAGAAGAGCTGGCAAATAAAGTGGCTTCGCTCTGGGAGCCGGGATTGCATCTGGGCAAACCTTATGTGGTCTGCACCGGCGGCGAGCCTTTGTTGCAACTGGACGAACCGCTGATCGAAGCTTTTCATACACGCGGTTTTGAAGTAGCGGTAGAAACCAATGGCACCGTGGAAGCTCCTCAGGGACTGGACTGGATTTGCGTCAGCCCTAAAGCCAATACAGAACTGGTCATTACAAAAGGTCACGAACTCAAGCTTGTATTCCCCCAGCCGGGAGCAGAGCCGGAACGCTTCGAACATCTTGATTTTCAGCACTTTTTCCTGCAACCAATGGATGGACCGGAGAAAGAAGGCAACACCCAGCTCGCCCTTCAGTATTGTATGAAACATCCCCAATGGCGGCTGAGCCTACAAACGCATAAATTGCTGAATATTCCTTGAAAAATGTAAAATGTAAAAGATGAACTAAATAAAATCTAAAGATTTCTCCGGGTTTTGGAAGGCGGTACGCCATAGGTCTTTTTGTACAATTTACTAAACGAGCTAAGATCTTCATAACCAACAGCTTGGCAAACTTGCTGCACAGAAATATCCTTGCTCTCCAATAATGTTTTTGCTTCCTGCAAACGCACCTGCGTAAGATATTGGTATGGCGTTAATTCATAAACCGCTTTAAAACAATCCAATAAATGATACTGACTCATACATGCCACTTGCGCGACGTCTTCCAGTGAAATAGTTTCCGCGAAATTAGAGTCCATGAAATCCCGGGCACGCGCGAGCCGGCGAATTAACTCTACCCTTGTAGATTTCCGGGTGGCCGGTGCTTTATTAATAATTTGATGGGAATCATGATATTTCTGAACCAAAGCTTTAAAAAAGTAATAATACGCATCTTCCAATTCTAATTGACTTTGCTGAAAATCCTTGGACAGCAAGCGGATTCTGGCAATCAGGGGTGTAATAAGCGCATCATGTTGATGAAAATGCTGAATAAATTCAATGTTTTTCGCGTCCGAAGGAGAAGGGACATCCAATAACTGCCCGGGCGCTTGTTGTAAAGAAGGCATAATTTCTTTAATAAATTCCGAGGTAAAATTAATGGTAAAACTTTCAACCTCTTCTTCGGAATCAATATACGAACCGTAATGCTGCCCATCGTTCAGGATCAAATATTTGCTCGGGGTAAGCGCAAAAGGCTCATTATCAATCACATAGTTCTCCACGCCGGCAAACACCGTCTTCACCGAGAGGCAACCCCAGTGTTCCGGAAATTCTACCTGCCGCGACTTTGCCCAGAAAATAACGTTCTTCGACTTAAAAAGTCTGTTGTGCCGTTCCCAGTCAAACGCAGGATGCCGGCAATCCGGAAAGTGATCGAAAAGCAAAAATTTATTCATTCGTCCCGTTTGTTGTCTTTCCAAGAGATCGTCCTTTTTTGAAAAAGTTGCACAAAGAATCCCAATTTTCACCAAATGATCGGTGCGCTATTCTTTTAATTTTACATCACAATACAGATCACCCGGCTTATTTTGTTGAATTTAAAACTACAAAAAAATCGCATGAACCGATTCGCTGCGCTTGTCTTATCGCTGACACTTTTCCTTTCTGTGGAAGCTCAGAATACCCAAAGGCCTTGTCCCTGCTGCGCAGAGGAATTCCGCCAGTTTGACTTTTGGATCGGCGATTGGGAAACTTTCAAAACCGGTACCGACACGCTTGTGGGCACAAACAAAATCATGATATTGCAGGATAGCTGCGTGATTCAGGAAAACTGGACATCCGCCAACCCCGGCTACACCGGCACGAGCTATAATTTTTACAATCCCCAAACTAAGAAATGGCACCAAACCTGGATCGACAATCAGGGCGGAAGCCTGCTGCTTTCGGGTACACTCGAACACGGAAACATGGTGCTATACAGTGAAGCTATGAAAACGCAGAAAGGCGAGCCGTACATCAATCGCATCACCTGGACGCCCGGGCGCGACGGTACGGTTCGTCAACACTGGGAAATCAGCAAAGACAATGGCAAAACCTGGACAACGCTGTTCGACGGTTTGTACAAAAAGAAGAACAAGTAGTTTTAACAATTTCAAATAACATTTTTGCTTAATTTTAGGGGTTCAAATTACAATCAACACATGAATCCCATGAAAGCAACATTTACTTCGTTGGTAGTCTTATTTAGTTTATTTACTTG
>CAZGAU010000194.1:0-9276 GCA_964523725.1 uncultured Saprospiraceae bacterium | reverse complement strand
ACCATGATGGGGCAGGCGATTCACAAAAAGATTTTTTCGGACAAACTGTTTTCGCAGCTATCGGCTACGCTGAGCCGCTATGAGAGCACGCAATACGATTTTACCGATATTGATGCGTCCCAGTTGAATAATAATATTACTTATTTCAAGCTTAAAGAGCACCTGACTTACACTCCGCGCGAGGGCTTGCAACTGGATGCGGGACTTGCGGCTGTTTATTATCTGACCGAACCGGGCGAGCGCAGTCCTTACGGCGATGTTTCGCAGGTTTTTGCCAAACAACTGGAAAAAGAACGCGGGCTTGAATCGGCGGTATTTCTAAATGCGGATTACTCGGTATCTCCGGCATTACAGGTTTCGGGCGGTTTGCGGTTTAATTTGTATCAGTTTCTAGGAGAAAAAACAGTTTTTGAATACGCCAATCCGGATTTGCCAAACGTAGAAGAGATCATCGATACCACCTTTTATGGCAGTGGAAGTACCATTGCTACGTATTCGAGTCTGGAACCCCGCTTGTCCGCGCGCTATCGGTTGAGCGCGGATGTTTCGATCAAAGCCGGTTACAGCCGGACCTCGCAGTTTATCAATCAGATTTTTAATACCGATTCGCCAACACCTACCAGCCAGTTTCAGTTGAGTACCAAATACATCAAGCCGACTCGTTCACATAATTTCTCGATCGGTTATTTCCAGAATTTTAATGAAAATAATTGGGAAACTTCCCTGGAAGTGTATGGACGAATTATTGACCAACTATTTGATTATAAGGACTTTGCCGAATTGGCTGCTAATGAGCATCTGGAAACCGAACTGTTGGCTGGCGAAGGCAGAGCCTATGGGGTGGAATTAAGTTTGAAAAAGAACAAAGGCTTGTTCAACGGCGCTTTGAGTTACACCTATGCCCGCACCGAGCGTCAGATTGAGGGAATCAACAATCATGAATGGTACGCCAGTAATTTTGACAAACCGCACGATGTGTCTTTAGTCTTGAATTATCAATATAATCAAAGACATACGCTTACACTAAACTTTGTATATGGCACTGGTCGCCCGACTACCGCTCCTTTAGGCGGGTATCAGACTTCGGGGGGCATCAACGTGCCGATCTACACGGCCCGAAATGCCTTGCGGATTCCGGATTACCACCGCCTTGACTTGGCATATACAGTGGGCAAAGGCTACCGCAAAGACCGGAAATTCAAGACCAGTTGGACGTTTTCCTTGTACAATGTGTACGGTCGAAGAAATGCTTTTTCGGTGTTTTTCACACAAACACCTTTTACCGCTGCACAAGCGAATCAACTATCCATTTTGGGAAGCATTTTCCCGGCTGTCACCTTTAATTTTGAACTATTATGAAACGATTTCTTTTTCTGATTTTGATGATTATTCTTTTCAATTCCTGTTTGGAAGAAATTACGTTAAAGGATCAAAAATTTGAGACAGATGCGGTGATCGTGCAGGGAAAACTGATCAAAGGCTCGCCATCGATTGCAGAGGTGAAGCTGGAGCGAGTTGGAGATTTCAATGGTTTTCAAACGGCGACTTACCTGAGCGGCGCATCTGTAAAATTAATTGATGAGAAGGGGGGGGCGATTGAATTACCGGAAAAATTCAGCCAGAAAATATACGCCGCTACGATTCCGCAAAACCATCCCAATTTTCGGGTAGAAACAGGAAAATCTTACCGTTTGGAATTTACACTTGCCAATGGTCAGCGCTACGAATCAACATTGGAACCTTTGCAACCGGTTCCAGTTATTGATGCAGTTGATTTTAAAAAAATCGAACGTACCCGGTTAAACGAAGATGGTGTCGTCGTCACAGATAATTACTTGCAGTTTCTGGTAAGTACGCAACTCAAACCAGCCGATGCCCAAGAAAAGGCACGGCTTCGATGGGAGCTATTTTCTGCGTTTCGGGTCACGGATGATTCGGGAAAGCTTTGTTATTATTACGAACCACTTGTTCCCAGTGACGTTTTTATTTATAATGGGGACGAATTTAATGTTGATAAAGTTGATATGCTTCCCCAAGCCGAAGTGCTCCTGAATTTTCGCTTTGCGGAGGGGTTTTATTTGACTATGGTGCAAGAGTCTTTGAGCAAAGAAGCTTTTGTGTATTGGGATCAAATTAGAAAACTAATCGAACGCTCCGGAAATATGTTTGACCCACCGCCGGGAAAAATTACAAGTAATTTAAAAAATATAACTAATCCTGAGGAAGAAGTATATGGTTATTTTTATGCAACTGAACAGGATACCTTCCGAATGTTGATCCGTCCGAATGAAGTTGGCAATCCACAAACCTATTGTCCCCTTCCGCCGCCTAAAGAACCACCTCCCAGCCCTACCTGGTGCGACGACTGTCTGCTACGTCAGGGAAGCACGCTTTGGAAACCAGGTTATTGGATCGAATAATGGAAAGGTAAATAGATTATGAAAAAAATGAAGTGTTATTTAGTGCTTATTATAAGCTTTTTATTTTTTACAAAAGCTGCTTTTGCCAATAACCCCAGCGATCAATGCCTGGTGCATCTGGACAAATCATTTTATGTGACCGGTGAAGTTATTTGGTTTAAAATTTATTTACCTACCAGTAGCAAGGGTAATCCATTCACGCTACGTGTGGCTTTGCTTGATAAGCAAGGCGAGCTAGCCGATTATTTTTTCCTGAAAACCGAAGGTAAATCCTACGCCTACGGCTACTATAAAATTCCATTCAACAGAGAATCAGGTGTTTATCAACTGGCTTTTTTGGGGCAGGAAAAAACGAGTAAACGTCCGGTAATTTTGGCGAAAGTGCCGGTACCCATTTATAATGATTTGGAGAAACTAAATAACATTCCAGTTGCTGCGTCAGTTCCCGATATTGAAAGCCATAACAAATTGATAGCAAGTAATTTACATATTGAAATTTCTTTAAATCAAAATACTTATAAAAACCGGGCAAAGATACAACCTGTCATTACGGTGAAAGATCAATCGGGGCAGCCCGTCAGAGCGAATGTTTCAGTAGCGGTGACCGATATTGCAATTACTGGAAAGGCGCTTCCGGGGCAGTCCACGGTTTTCACCGGTTTTCCGCTGTTTTCCACTGCTCTGAATGACAATATTTATACCCAAACCAAACTTTCAGGCAGTTCGGCTGGCACTCAGAAAGAAAATCTCATTGGAATTTATGACCCTTTAGAATGGCAAATGTTCTACGCTTCTCCCGACGAAGAGGGCGTGTTTTTTATTGAAATGCCGCATTTTTATGGGGAAAAATCCATACAGTTTTTGGGTTATCCCAACCCCAATATTCAGGTTCAGTTGAATGAAGTATTGCAGGCAAATTATTCACCAACAATAGTTTATACAGAAGAAATTTTAAAATATTTGGAACTGAGCCGCCAGCGCAAAAAGATTTTTCAGCTTTATACGACGTTGGAAACCAGTCTCGTACCCGAATTATCTGATAATGCTTTGGAACCATTACCGCCGGATCGCTCCATTTTGCTGAGCAATTATGAAAACTTTGAAGATTTGGCCACTTTTTTTCGGGAAATTTCTTCGCCATTGGCTTTCACACTGGATCGGAAAAAGAATCTTTATACAGCGAGAATGTACAATCCCGGTATCCAGACTTATTATCCCAATGACCCGATGTTTATTGTAGATGGACAGGTGACCCGTAATGCCGATTTCGTTGCAAGGCTTAAACCTACTGAGGTAGATCGAGTGGATTTATATTACAATTTTGATAAATTGTTTTCCAATTTTCTGGTGATCGGGAGTAGCGGCGCGATCAGTATTACCACTAAGTCTGGAGTGCGAATTCCCGACCCGGAAGCGGAAGATATTATCACTATTCATGGTTTGCTGCCGCCGGCAAAATTTCCTGAATTCAAACCGGAGCAAATTGGCAATAATCAGCACCAACCGTTCTTTCGACCGCAATTATACTGGAACCCCACATTGGAAACCGATGCCAAAGGGGAGGCGTCCTTTTCGTTTGTACAATCAGACGACATCAGTACGTTCCGGATTGAAGTGGTGGTGCAGGCAGAAGGTGGCGCAATCGGGCAGGCTACAAAAGAATATATTGTAAATTGGTAGATGATAATCAACTGTTTATAATTTCAATTAAAACCTTATTCAAGTTTTCAATTGCCAATGAAATGTTCCACTTGTCTCGGTTTCGAGGCTCTACGTAGTTGGAGATAGCGCGAATTGCCAGGAAAGTTTGATTTTCCAGCAAACAAGCATAGAAAAATGCGGCGCCTTCCATTGTTTCTACATCTGCTTCAAAACGTTTGGTAACGGCAGCAATGCTTGGCGCAAAACCGTGCACTTTGTTAATACTCAGTCCTTTGGCGGGTGGCAGAAATTTTCCGGTTTCTGGGTTTTCAAGCAAACTATTTTTAAATGGCATCTGATTTGGATCGATCAATCCAAGGGTATGAATATCGGTAAATTCGCCATTGGCTTCCTCAACGCCCAGATCAGCAAAACGTTCGGAAACGACTTCGACTACGTCCCCGATTTGAAGCGTTCGATTGAAAGCTCCGGCAATGCCGGCATTGATTGCCAGATCGTAACTTTTATGGGCAAAAACTTTTCCCAAACTATAAGCTGTCATCGTCAGCCCTACGCCGGTAATGAGTACGGCCACACTACGCTCGCCCTTTTGAAAATGATAAGGCTCGTGCTCGACAAAGCTGGATTGTAAATACTCCAGCAAAGGCGCAATTTCAAAGGGAGTGGCCGAAACGATCAGGATATTTTTCATGATTTTTTACGTTGAAAAGAAATACTTACGGTTGGCGTAAAGCCCAGGATTTGATGATAAACAGACGCGACGTCCAGCGCCAGTCCATTCTTTAAGTTATAACCCAAGCCAAAAGCAAGGTTGGTCGGATTAGTCGCTATGCCGGTGCGCAGATGCAGTTGTTCCACGAGTTGATATTCCACTCCAAATTTCACTCTCGCCGGAAAATCAATGTCCTTTTCCACTTCAGCGGTGCAGGTGACATTTTTGGAAGGCAGATAAGCGATACCAAGTTTTAAGATAGTTGGCAGATTTTCGCCTTCTACTAATTCGATTTGCACTGGGCTATACACATGGGCACCTAGGTGGAGTTCCGGCAATAGTTGACTAACTAATCCGAGTTCAAAAGAAATATTCGCCTTGCTGCCATACTCCGGGATACTGGTGTTTAGCATCATAACTTGAGTGCCAATCGATAAACCTTCGGTGAGCTTGCGCGCATAGGCAAGCCCGATGCGTTGCTGGTTAAATCCTTCAAAACCAAAGTGATTGATCGTCAAACCGAATGTTCCGGAAGTGGTCGGCAGGGCTGCGGCTGCAGAAATGGTTTGCAATTCGCTGATAAAAAAACGTTGTTCGGCGACTGTGGTAAATGAAAATGCCTGCAAATTTGCCAAGCCTGCCTGGTTACTAAATGCGCTGTGAATGTCGCTAAATGTTACCGAAGCATTACCCATCGCGGCTCCGCGTGCACCGGCGGCCGGGGGGGTGCCGTTTTGAGCAAAAATACTTAAGGAATTGAAAATGAGCAGAAAGTGTAAGATTTGTTTCATCCGAAAATGATATTAAAGTTATTTATTTTATATCATGGTTTTATGATGTTATATTTCAACTGCGTTCTCTTCGGTGATTTTCGCATAAAAACGCCCGGCTTCAGTCATGCTGCGGTCTTTGGTGTATAAATTTACGTGTACCAGCCCAAAGCGATAGGAAGGGCCGAGGTTCCACTCGAAATTATCCCAGGTGCTCCAGTGAACGTAGCCGCGAATGTCCACGCCGGCTTCCATAGTATCATGAATCACTTTAAGATATTCTTTAATACTACGAATACGTTCAGCAGAATCATCAGTGCAAATACCGTTTTCTATTACAATCACCGGCATTTTATTTAGTTTATATAATTTTTGTATCATAATTCCCAGCCCTTCGGGATGGTAACCCCACATTTTATCATGTCGGATTTTGAGTTTGTCCAGTTCGCCGGGTTTATCCAGTTCGGTGATTGGAAAAGGATTCATGGGCACGTAAGCATAATAACTGATACCCCAATAGTCCATTTTTGGAAGAAAAACTTTGGCTGTGCGTCGATTGTACCACCAGTCGGCAAACCACACCGGAATCTGACTAATTTTATTCAATGCTTTAAAATAGGACGTGTTTAAAGAAATGCTGACCGGCATCTCGGGATAAACCTCTTTGATGAGATCATATACGATATTGTGCGCAATGCCCAGGTGCTTCAATACCCGGTTTGCCTTTCTGTAACTGCGCTTTTGCGGCGGAAAGGTGCCCAGAAAATAAGCGCACATGGCGTAGGCATTGGGTTCGTTGAAGGTGTTCCAGTTAAATATAAATTTTCCAAAATGTGTAATACATTGATTGGCAAAGTCTACAAAGGCAGGAATGTTGTCGCGGTTCAACCAGCCGTCGTTTTTTTCAAACCAGCTTGGATTGGCAAAATGGTGTAAGACCAATAGCACTTTAGTGCCGCCGTCGTTTAATTTTTTGAAAAAATCCTGATATTCCGCGACGGTTTCTTCATCAAAATCGGCAAATGGAGCGCGTTGTAGCTTGGACCAATCGACCCCGCAACGATAAACCGAGCCAAATTGCCGGATGTATTCAATATCCTCGTCCCGCCTGAGTTCGTGATCGGTGGTTCGTTCAAAAACGAATTCGTCTCGCGCTACAAAACCTTTCCATTGGTGGTCGAAAGCGGTCTCGGTCTGTGCCGCCGAGGTAGAGGTTCCCCAGAAAAAATCTTTTGGAAATTCGAGTCTCATGGTTAGCCAACAGTTTACAGTCGACAGTCGGTTATAATTGCGGAAGATAAATAAAATTCGCCGGACTGCCTACTGTAAAATGTCAACAGGCTTTATATAAATTAATCAACCCAATCGGCGATAAAAATATTGGTATCGCGGGTGCCGCCGTTGTTACGATTGGATGCAAACACAAGCTTTTTGCCATCGGGCGAAAACATTGGGAATGAGTCGAAAATATTATCGAATGTAATTTGCTTCAAGCCAGAGCCGTCCAGGTTGATCATAAACAAATTGAACTGGCGGCCACTCTCGGTGTGATGATTGGATGCAAACAGGATTTTTTCACCGCCGGGATGGAAAAACGGCGCCCAATTGGCTCCACCCAGATTGGTGATCTGGCGCAGGTTTGAGCCATCAGCGTTGCAGATAAAAAGCTCCATATCAGTCGGTTGCACCAAACCTTGCGCGAGCAGGTCTTTGTAAGTTTTTACCGCTTCGGGGGTTTGGGGGCGAGAGGCCCGGAAAATCAATTGTTTACTATCAGGTGAAAAGAAAGCGCCGCCGTCGTAGCCAAGATCTTTGGTGATCTGCTTTACATCAGAGCCGTCAATATTCATGGTGTATAACTCCAGGTCGCCGGAGCGATCGGAAGTAAATACAATTTTTTTGCCATCGGGTGAAACAGTGGCTTCGGCATCATAACCCGGCAAATTTGTAAGCTGCTTTGTAATATTTCCCTTTAAATCTGTAACGAAAATATCATAAGTATCATAAACCGCCCAAACATATTTACCATTTACCATGCGCGGTGTTTCCGGGCATTCGGCGCTGGCAAGATGAGTAGAAGCATATACGATTTGCTCATCCCCAGGCATAAAATAAGAACAGGTCGTGCGGCCTTGGCCGGTGCTGACCATCGTTGGGCGCTCACCGGTATAGCCAGTAACGGGCATGTAAAAAATCTGGTCGCATTGAGTTCCCCATTTTTGGCTGGTAGATTGCAGCGTCAGGAAATTGCCGTCAAAACTGAAATAAGCCTCGGCATTGTCACCGCCAAAAGTTAATTGACGGACGTTGCGCAAGTTACTTTCTTCGGTATATTTCAACGTATCCGCTTTTGCGTCGTAAGCATCGGCGGTTGATTCGGTTTCGTTGTAGTTTTGCTGGTCTGTTTTACAGGAAATTGCGAAAAGCAGGATAAAAAGACTTGCGATGATTCTCATGGAATAATTTTTTCGCAAAAATAGGCTTCTGTATCAATAGTTCTTGATATTAACTAATCATAATAATGTAAAAAATTGATTTTCAGAAACGGAGAGCAGAAGTACTACTTTTGTACTTCTGCTCCTGTATTTATGTAATATTGACAATCTTTATTTGGCATTAAAATCTACATCACCCAATTTAACGGCTATAACAGAAAGCGCAGGAATTTCGCCTCTGGTTGTTATGGCAAAAGTGGTCGCTTCGCCAAAATAGGCTTCATAGAAAGGATCTTCAGGATCCATGAAAGTGTAATCTCCATTGACAAAAAGCCAGGAACGCCCGTTGGGGAGTTGCGGTTCGATACTTAACACCAGTTTTCTCATGTGTATAATATCCGCGAGATTAATACTACCCGAGCGATCTACATCGGCTGCGAGGAGCTCGTAAGGCGACGTAAATGGTTGGATACCAAGCAAGTGTCGCTGAATTCGGACGATATCGTAAGTTGATACGCCATTGGTTGATTTGCCTTCTTTGTTAAAACGAACACCATAGATTTCACGGGCCACCAAAGGTGCTGTAAAATCAAAATTTCCGTCGCCGCCGGTTGCCGTTATATTTGCAACAATTCCTCTAACTTCAGGTTGCACGCCTTCCATTGCTTGACCATCGGGGGCTTTCACATTACCGGTAATTTGGAACGGAATGCCTGGTTTTACGGCGCCTGTACGTCGGAGGGCTTGATCTATAGAATCAACGGTGGCTTCGTAGGAACTACCTCTGACATCGTATTTTACCTTACCATCCGGAGCGATGACAATGAATAATGGTGTGCCAACATATGGGCCGTAATTGCCATTGGTAAAAGGCTGGATAGCAGCGCCTGCACCGCCATCGTCGCCCGCTCCCGGGAAGGTGAAATCTTTAATATCCTTATATCTGCCCACATCGAAATTACTGTCCGTTCTTAGAATACTGAGCATGAGAAATTCTACCTGAACGGATCCACCGCCCCATTCCTGGTAAAATGGCTCCAGCAAAGGCGCTATGTCATTACACAAAGGACAAGTAGTGAAAAATAAGTACAGGACGACAGATTTTCCCTGATTGAGATAATCCGCATAAAGCTTGCGTTGTATGCCATCAGATGTGGTAATAGTAAAATCGGTGGCCAAAGGAGGCGTTTCCTGAGCCTGCAATAAATAAAAGGACAGCGCCAACAGGAGCGTAGTAATTGGGATTTTCATGAGTCAGTAGTTTAGTGTAAAACTAT
>CAZGAU010000193.1:0-9397 GCA_964523725.1 uncultured Saprospiraceae bacterium | reverse complement strand
ATGGTTCATAAGCCCAGGCAGTAAGTGTGCCGTTTTTATCATTATAATCAAAATTAAGCGCCAGATTATTTACAATTTTACATTGCCTGGCGTTGGGCGTCGTGCCAATGAAATATTCCAGAAACCACGCATAATGTTTTCGCCAGTCTTTATTATCGGTGACCACTACTTCGCTCAGGTTATGCGCTCTGGGTTTTAATTTAATGATGCCGAGATTAAGCGTATCACTGCTCGCAACCTGCTGAATGACAGCTATTTCATGTTCGATGTGCGAAATTGTGATATCAAAAGACTCCCAAACCTGTGCCTGTAATATAAAATTCCCATTATCATCGCTGTAAGCGCCAAAGGTTGTATTAGGAATGTAGAGGTGCGCGTAAATCACCGGGCTATTATCAGCTGAAGAAACCAATTGCCCTGTAATGGTGACCGGACGCTGGCCCCAAAGGGATAAGGACAAAAAAAGCAAAGTAAAATAAAGTAAATAAACAGTAATTTTCTTCACATCAAATTTTTTAGTTATGCACAAATATAACATCCGATCATTTAACCCAAAGCAAAGCAACATCCTTATTTTGCTAATAATTGCCAAAGCACTTTCATTTCAAAACGGCGGATAATTCCGTACATTTGTAGGGTAACAATTCATTGCAAATGCAGAATCGGATTATCAAATTTCTGAAAGAAAACATTCCTCAGCTCAAAGGCATCTATCTATTTGGAAGCCGAAGCTCGGGACAAGAGCGTCCAGGCAGCGACTGGGATATCGCTTTCCTGGTCGATGACAAACCAATGCCGGCACTTCAAAAATGGCAATTGCAGGAAAAACTCGCAGCGATGCTCAATGCCGATGTAGATCTGATTGATTTACAGGATGTTTCAACGGTCATGCGCTTTCAGGTGCTGAGTACCGGTGAACGCATTTTTTGTGCGGATGAATATTTCTGTGCATATTTTGAAATGGTTAGCATTTCTATGTACCAGCGCTTGCAGGAAGAGCGAAAAGCGATCATTGAAACGGCTTTGAAACGTGGCTCTATTTATGGATGATGTAATATTGAATAAAACGGCGAGCATTGAGCGCTGTCTTCAAAGGATTGAAGCAGAATACCTTGGCTCTGAACAGGAATTTGAGATCAATTTCACAAAGCAAGACGCGATTATACTTAATTTGCTGCGTGCCTGCGAGCAATCGATCGATCTGGCCAATCACTTATTGAAAATCAAGCAATTAGGACTGCCACAAAGTAGCCGCGAAAGTTTTGATTTATTACAACAGCATCAAATTTTGCCGGAAAAACTCGCTGGATCGATGAAAGGTATGGTCGGATTCAGAAATATTGCTACCCACGAATACCAAAAGCTCAAGCTGGAAGTTGTAAAGAATATCATAGAAAAACATTTACAAGACTTTAAAGATTTTTCCAAAATCGCGTTGAGTCAAATAAAATCTTGAACCAAAATCTCTCATGCGTCAACAGTTAGAAACCGAACAAAAAGCGCTGGAAATCAATCTTGATGATAGTATTTATGGCACCTTTGCCGAAATTGGCGCCGGACAGGAGGTGGCACGTTATTTCTTTCAGGTGGGTGGCGCTGCGGGCACGATCGCCAAAACCATGTCGGCTTATGATAAGGTCTATTCTGACCAGATTTACGGCCCAGAGCCCAGTGGCCGCTACGTTTGCGAATCACGCCTCTACAAAATGCTCGACCATGAATACGATCTGATGGGCTCACGCCTGCGCCTGGAACGCCCGAATACCAATTTTTTCGTTTTTGCCGATACCATCGCCGCTATCAATTACTCCAAAACCGTGCTGGGCGACGGCTGGCTGGGTATTCGCTTCCAACTGCACGCCGACGGCGAACCCAACGACCTGGTGCTGCATGTGCGCATGCTCGATCATGACAACCGCCTTCAGCAGCAAGCGATCGGCATTCTGGGGGTCAACCTGATCTATGCCTGTTTTCGCTACAACGATGATCCTGAAGTAATGCTTCAATCCTTGATGGACAGCCTGCACGAACGCGTGATGATCGATATGATCCGCCTGACAGGGCCCGATTTTGAGCACGTGGACAACCGCCTGCTGAGCCTGCTTTCGGTGAAAAACGGACTGACCGATGTAGCAATCTTTGGTCCGGACGGCAAACCATTACATGCCTCCGAGTTTTTATATAAAAAGCACTTAATGATTGTGCGGGGAAGTTTCCGGCCACCAACTTTGGTCAACCTCGATATGATAAAATCCGGCTATCAGCAATTTCGCGAAGATCCGGAAGTGGCTAGTGGCAAAAGCTATCTGCTTTCCGAAATCACCCTCGATAATCTCACCGCCGAAGGTGAAATGGATGAAAAAGATTTTCTCGATCGTGCCGATCTACTCAATACGCTGGGGCAAACCGTCATGGTATCCAATTGCCAGCAATATCAGCGTTTAATCGCTTATTTAGCGGATTATAGAATTCAGAAACTGGGCTTGGTCGTGGGCGTTCGTGAACTACTCGAACTCATCCACAAAAAGTATTACGACAATCTTGACGGGCGATTGCTGGCGGCTTTCGGCGAGCTGTTTACCCGCAACGTGCGCATGTACGTGTACCCCGCGATGCAGGAAGGCAGCGACGAACTGATGACCGTAGAAAACTTGCCCATGCCCGAAGGTGTAAAATTTTTATACCGGCACATTGTTGATAACCAGCAAATTGTAGATATAACAGAATTTAATGAAAATTCTCTGCATATTTTCTCCAAGCAAGTGCTGCAAATGATCCAACAGGGCGAAACCGGCTGGGAGAACATGGTGCCGCCGAAGGTTTCGGCTTTGATCAAAGAAAAATGCTTGTTTGGCTTCCCCGCCGAACAGATAGAATTTGATTATTAAAATATTCCCTTTTATTTACCCGATATCAAATTGTAAACCAAATTCTTTAACTTAAACAAACTTAACAACATGATGAAAATGAAGGGTTTATTTATGGCAATAGCGCTCATATTATGTGCTGGCGCCGCCAATGCCCAAATGGGACAATGGAAAGAAATGGACGACTATCACATGGTCATGTCGATGACCTTTCACCCCGCTGAAGACGGTGACTTAAAGCCAATCATGGCTGAATCCGGCGACCTGGCTCAAAAAGCCATAGCCTGGAAAAAGTCAGCCATTCCGGCGCAATTCAACAAACCGGAGGTCAAGAAAAGTCTGGCCCTGCTGGTAAAAGAGTCCAAAGCCCTCGACAAAATGGTGAAGAAAAACAAGCCGGAAGCAGAGATCAAGCAGGCTTTGTTTACGCTGCACGACCGTTTCCACGAGATCATGGAAAAATGTCAGCATTAAGGCATTAAGTCATTGGTTCGTCCCGATAGCTTTCGGGGCGAACCAGACATCATAATGCATCCCGACACTAAATATTTTTAAGAATTTTACATCCAATTTGAATAAAAAATAACAATGAAGCACTTTTTTTTATTAGCTCTGATCATTTTATTTACCGATTGTAAACAAGCCGATCAGCAGACACAAAACTCGACCGATCGCGAAGCTACCCCGGAAAACGTGGAACTGACTGAACGTACCGCAACGACTCCAACAAATCCAGAACCAAAACTGGAGGAAGATTTCACCCTTGAGTACCTGATGGGGAAATTTGACCCCGAACAACACCCTGATTTTACTTGCATTGACGCCAATTACGCCGACAATGGCAATCGCTTTTTGCGTAAAGACGCTTATGAAGCCTTCAAAAAAATGCATGCCGCGGCGTTGAAAGATGGCGTCAAGTTGACCATCATTTCTGCAACGCGCAATTTTGAAGCGCAAAAAGGCATCTGGGAAGCCAAGTGGACCGGCGCTCGCCAGGTGGACGGGGAAGACATTTCCAAAACCATTGCCGAGCCGCGCCAGCGCGCCCTGAAAATCCTGGAATACAGCTCGATGCCCGGCTCTTCACGCCACCATTGGGGTACGGATATCGATTTGAATAACTTAAATAATGAGCATTTCCTCTCGGGTGAAGGCAAAAAAGTGTACGGATGGCTTCGCGCGCACGCACATGAATACGGCTACTGCCAGCCTTATTCACCCAAAGGCGCCGATCGGCCGGATGGCTACAACGAAGAAAAATGGCACTGGTCATACATGCCGGTGGCGAAGAAACTGACACAACTGGCTCAGGAAAAACTGACCGACGATATGATCTCCGGCTTCAAAGGCGCGGAAACTGCCAAATCTATTGGCATTGTAAATAAATACGTACTCGGAATTAATCAGGAGTGCCTGTAAATTTTATTTTCCCTGCTTTTTATTTCAAAAACCGATCAAATCATGCTCAAATACTTACTTTTTATCACAATTTCATTACATTCATTTAGTATTTTTGCCCAGATGCAGCGCGGTATCGTGCAGGAAGATTACACGATCCGGGTGGAAAAGACCGATCTTCCGGATAGAGTTAGCCCTCGTGAAAATGGCTTTCCGCAGTTAGCGGGCTTTCCCAAAGCGACGCTGGCGCATCCGGCGTTCAAAAATTTCCGGAACGTCACGCTGGCCGACCTCAGCGGCGACGGCGTGGATGAAATCCTCTGGGCGACCAATCATACCCTGTTTGTTTACAAAAACAACCAGCTCCTCTGGTCCAAAACCCTTATGGGTGTGGCAATTTACCCGCCTTCGGTCGCGGATATGAACAATGATGGCGTTCCCGAAATCGTGCAGCTTACTGGCGGCGCCAATGAACCGGGTAGAATATATGTACTGGATCAGCTCGGACAGGATTTACCCAATTTTCCGCTGAATTTTAACAACAACTGGATGCTGCTCGCGCCTGCCCTGGCGGATGTCAACGGCGATCAAAACCTTGAAATCATTGCCTGCGAACGGGTTTCCCCCGCGGGCCGGATTCACATCATTGGTTTGAATGGGCAATCTATTAATCCTAATTTTCCCATTATATTGGACAAAACCCCTGCGGTGACGCCCTCGGTTGGTGATGTGAACGGCGATGGCAATCTGGAAATCGTGGCAGCTTCGGTTGAATCTTTTTATATTTTCAATCTCAACGGGCAAATCATCGCTCAAGTTAGCAATCCCAACGGGCAACGCTACAGCTACCAGTCGCCGGTACTGGTGGATCTTGACCAGAATGGAACCCTCGAAATCATTGGCGCTGCGCACGGTAATGCCCCGCAGTTTTTTGTAATGAATCATGATGGTTCTTTCAGGAACGGCTGGCCAATTCCCAACACCAACTGGACCTTCAGCACGCCTACTGTGGTAAAGCTTGATGGTGAATACGCGATCATTGGCAGTCGCCCGGTTTTTGACAATACCGACGAAGTAATTTTTGGTTGGGATAAAGATGCGAATACGCTGGACGGCTTTCCCATCGTGGAAATGGGCGGTCAGGAAGGCATTATCACCGTGGCGGATGTGGACGACGACGGCGAGATGGAAGTGATTTTTGGAAGCAACCTGATCGGAACCGATGGCTACGGCTTTATTCATGCCTATAATCTGGACGGGAGTGGTCAGGTACCGGGCTTCCCGTTGCGCCCGCGCGGCTGGACCTTGCTCAATGGCGCCAACGTTGGCGATGTGAATGGCGATGGTAAAATGGATTTGACGGTGCTGTCTTACACCCAGAATTTCGGGCAGGGCGTAGATTCGGTCTATCTCAATGTGTATGACCTGAATGTGCCTTACAGTTCCGAGCGCGTGCTTTGGAGCACTTACAAAGGCAATAATTCCCGGAACGGTAACCTGGAACCCACGCAAACGACGGCGCTTGACGGTCTGGAGCTTCCGCAAACGGTACAAATTGTTTTGCAAAAAAATCCTGTGACAGATATCGCGATCGCTCAGGTGCGCTTGACGCAACGTGAAGATATTACAATCGAATTATATAATAATGCTGGAAAGCTTATTAAAAATATTTTTCAGGGTAAATTAAATCCCGGCGAACATGATCTTGATTTTTCGGTTACAAATTTGCCGAAAGGCTCGTATTGGCTGAAAACACTGGTCAACCGAAATGCTCAGGTTATCACGATTCCCTTAATAAAAATGTAATTTCATTATAACTTGAACCAAGCCCCCCGGTTTTTTGTAAAACAAACGAGTTTTCAAACTTTAAACTTCAAACCAGAAATAAGAAATATCATGGCATTTACCGAATCTACCATGCTCGAACTGGGCACCAAAGCACCTGATTTTACACTCCCGGACACCATTTCGGGCAAAAAAATCAGTTTGAAAGATATTGCTTCCGACAAGGCGACGGTGGTCATGTTTCTTTGTAATCACTGCCCTTACGTCATTCACGTCAATCCTGAGATTGTGCGTGTTGCGAAAGATTATCAGGCTAAAGGCGTCAGTTTTGTGGGGATCAGCTCGAATGATGTGGAAAATTATCCGCAGGACGGCCCGGCAGAAATGAAAATCCTGGCAGAAAAAGTTGGCTACACTTTTCCTTATTTGTACGACGCCACGCAGGAAGTTGCCCGCGCTTATGATGCCGCCTGTACGCCTGATTTTTATGTATTTGATGGAGATTTAAAACTAGTCTATCGCGGCCGGCTTGATGACGCCCGCCCCAAGAATGATAATCCGCTCACCGGCAAGGACTTGCGTGCTGCTTTGGATGCCGTACTGGCCGGCGAACCCGTAAGCGAAGTGCAATATCCAAGCGGAGGTTGTAATATTAAATGGAAAAAATAGTAATTGCCAATTTTAATTGGCAAAAAAGTGTAATTTTAAAACGCAAATTCAACCATCATGAGCGAATTCGGTCAAGTTGTTAAAGAAGGTGCAGAAGAAATTGCCAAGAAGACCTGGCGCGGCACCAAGCGTGTACTGTTGGCGGTATTGATACTGGCTGTCATTGGCGGTGTCAGTTACATGTGGGTGATGAGTTGGACTTTCAGCGAAGGCACCCGCGCCGGCACATTGATTAAAATGTCCAGAAAAGGCGTCGTTTTCAAAACCTACGAAGGGCAGCTCAACCTGGGCGGATTTCAGAATAACCCGCAATCCGGCATCGTCGGCAATATCTGGGAATTTTCTGTTCTTAAGAAAGATATATATAAAGAACTCCAGCAATACGAGGGCAAACAGGTGAAACTCCATTACAAAGAGCGCTACAAAGCCATGCCCTGGCAAGGCGATACCAATTATTTTGTATATGACGTGGAAGAGGTGAGATGAATGGAGTGATTTGAAATGTGAAAGCCAAAAATGTCCTTACTTCACATTTCAAATCTCCAATTTCAATTTTTTATGGCTTCTCTTCCAATACTTTCATAATAAATGCCTTCTTCTTTCATTCGTTCCAGATCGTATAAGTTACGTCCGTCAAAAATGGCGGGTGTTTTGAGCAATTCTTTCATCACCCGGAAGCTTGGGGTACGGAAGACGCTCCACTCGGTCACGATAGCCAGCGCATCCGCGCCGATAAGCGCCTCGTATTGGTCGTTGGCAAATTGAATGCGCTCGCCGTAGATTTCCTGGACATTGCTCATCGCTTCGGGGTCGAAGGCTTTGACCGCAGCGCCGGCCGCCAGCAATTCGTCAATAATATACAAGGCCGGAGCTTCGCGGATGTCATCAGTGTTGGGCTTGAACGCCAGTCCCCACACGGCAATGGTTTTGCCCTTTACATCTCCGTTAAAATAAGCCTTGATTTTCTTGGCCAGTACGCTCCGCTGAATATCGTTCACATTCATCACCGAATTCAAAATCTTGAAATCGTAAGCAAATTCACTGGCGGTTTTTGCCAAAGCCTGCACATCTTTCGGGAAACAGCTCCCACCGTAGCCTACGCCCGGAAACAAAAAGCGCTTGCCGATCCGCGAATCGCTGCCCATGCCCATGCGCACCATGTCCACATTGGCGCCCACGAGTTCGCAGAGATTGGCAATTTCATTCATAAAGGAAATACGCGTTGCCAGGTATGAATTTGCAGCGTATTTGGTCATTTCTGCCGAACGCTCGTCCATAAAAATAATTGGATTGCCCTGGCGCACAAAGGGTTCGTAGAGTTCACGCATAACACGCTTAGCTCGGTCGGAGCTGGTGCCCACCACTACGCGATCGGGTTTCATAAAATCATCTACCGCTACGCCTTCGCGCAGAAATTCAGGATTAGATACCACGTCGAAGAGTTTTTCATCCAGTTTTTTTGCGAGGATCGCGTGCACTTTTTCTGACGTTCCAACCGGCACGGTGCTTTTATCCACGATCACTTTATAATCGGTAATCATCTCCGACAATTGCTCCGCAACGCCCAGAATATAAGAAAGATCAGCAGAACCATCACCGCCCGGCGGGGTTGGAAGGGCCAGAAAAACCACTTCAGCATTTTGAATACCTTCAGCAAGGTCAGTAGTAAATTTCAAGCGCCCCTGCCGGGTATTGCGTTCAAATATTACATCCAGCCCGGGTTCATAAATCGGGATTTCGCCTTTACGAAGACGCTCCACCTTTTGCTCATTGATATCTACACAGATCACGTGATTGCCCGTTTCAGCAAAACATGTGCCAGTTACCAAGCCAACGTATCCGGTTCCAACAACTGCTAGATTCATAAATTGCTATTTTTTCGACTATGAACGATCTTATTTGTAGAGGGTAGAAAGTGGAAAGACCATTATTTTTTGGCTCTCTCAGCTTTACCCAATAATTTTTTCCTGAAAAAAATTCGCGCAAATTTAGGGAATCTCGCCGGGTATTGGTCAAGTAAAATGTTAAGAATTTGATGAAGTGCGATAAATGCAGCCGATCATTTATTATTTGTACCCGCCGGATTTATCTTTGATGCGTCGGTTTTAAAAAATTTGAAACGTCAAACCTGAAACCTTGAATTACCTCATTTCAATAGATATTGGCACTTCCAGCACCCGCAGCGTGGCCTTTTCTACGGAAGGCAAACTGCTTTGCATCAAAAGTGTCGGTTATGACATTCACAGTCCGCAGCCCGGCTGGCAGGAACAAGACCCGGAAATAATTTTTCAGGCAGTGCTCGCCACATTGCAAAAAGTGATTAAAAAGATGGAGCGCCAGCCTCTCGGACTGAGTTGCAGTGCCGCCATGCATAGTGTCATTGCAGTAAATCAAGCCGGCGAAGCGCTCACGCCCTGTATCATCTGGGCAGACAATCGTGCCTCAGCCTATGCTGACAGACTCAAGAATTCTGAGCTTGGCAAAGACATTTATCAGCATACCGGCACACCGGTCCATCCCATGAGTCCGCTGTGCAAAATCGCCTGGTTACGCGAGCATGAGCCGAAGATTTTTCAGGCAGCACATAAATTCGCGGGAATCAAGGAATACATCATGTTCCGGCTCTTTGGGCAGTGGTTGGTGGATTATTCAATTGCTTCCGCCACGGGTTTATTTGA
>CAZGAU010000192.1:5498-9432 GCA_964523725.1 uncultured Saprospiraceae bacterium | reverse complement strand
TCTTATTTTGAGATGATAAAGCACGTATTTTCAATACCTATCACATGAGTATAGATATCTTTTATCGGGGCGCTCATCTTGTTATTACGATAATAACGGTATTGTTAATGTTATATATCTGGTTTCGTTATCAACGAATCAAACAGATGATGGAGTTGCAAGAACCGAAAGACTATGGTTTGCTTCTTTATTGTGCAGGACTGATTATGTGGGAGTTTAACTTGTATGACAATGACATGCAATTTGAAGCTTTTACAACTATTCTGGTCAATATATTTCTCTTAACGGGCACCTCCTTTATTAATCCTGATTTTTTTATTTTTAAAAACCCAAAAATCAGAGAGAAATGGCTTTTGTTGGCAGTCATCCTGGCAATAATATTCATCCTGTTTTCTCAAATATTGTTTTCACTATTTGATAATTATATCTATGGGTATTCTGTTTCCCAGGTATTAACGGGATTTACCTGTTTTGTGCTGGGTGCTTCTGCTTTTCAGTATTTTAAAGTCAGGCAATTGACTGGAATCGGAATCCTTGCTTCGCTGTTACTTTTGATTTTATTTTCCTCTATTCTGGCTTCTCTTTTTACTTCTACATTGGCAAGCTGGACAAGCATCAGTGAGAAAAAATTATTTGCCTGGATCAAGCTTTCCTACCTTACGACGTCTTTTGGATTATTCTCTGTATTAAGTGCGATTTCCTTTAATTGGTTTAATGATTTGTCGCATCGTTTATACTTATCTATTTATACCAAAGAGGGTAAATTGCCCCAGGATGAATCGTCCATTGAACTGAAGCATAGAATATTTACCCTTATTAAAAATGACCAACTGGAGGAAGTGATTGAAGATTTGCTTTCTTATTATCAGAATAAAAGTAAAAGCATTCATATCGTTCTGATGACGGCTAATCAACTTAACAGACTTAGTACGGAAAAAATCAGAGGAACCATCTCTCATGAAAATTATGATTTAGCCAGGAACAGAATAGCCATGAATTTAATAGATTTAGCGCAGGCGCTTTAGAATCTTGCCAACCCAGGGATTGCACCCGGTGCGGTTAATTTTTTGCAGGCGGTGGTCATTGCCGGCAGCGTGTGCAAGCAGCCATTTGAATAATTCGGTAAAAGGCAATAAATTGAAGTGGCGTAAGGGCAGGCTGTGGCTGTACGACGATATTTCATCCATCTTTTACCTGAAAATCATCCAATGATTACTGAAGTCTTGCGACATGTAGGAACTTTCTCCTCCGGTGAACTTGCCATGATCGAAACTTATCTTGAGCGAAGGGAACTGAGAAAAAATGATGTTTTACTTCCGGAGGGACAGGTTTGTCGCTCAGTTTATTTTCTGGTGACGGGCGCTTTTTATCAATTCCGGTTAAATGATGTGGATGAACAGATTATTGATTTGCATATTGAAGGCGATTGGTTTTTAAATCATTTGAGTTTTATTTCGCAAAAGCCTTCCGATACTACTATCAAAGCTTATGTGCCAAGTGAAGTTTTAGAGTTGTCAATTTTCTCCTTACATGAATTAATTGCGCACTCGCCCAATTTTTTGCAGTTGGGCAAGCTGTTGGAGTTTCCTAATTTGCGAACTCGTTTTTTTGATCACAGCATGACGCCGCTGCAAAAGTATCAACTCATCGTGGCAGACAGACCTTTGTTACTGCAAAAGTTCCCACTAAAATATATTGCTTCCTATCTAAAGATAACACCGGAAACATTAAGCAGGGTAAGAGGGCTTCACTAAAACAGGCTCTTCCTATTGTAAATTAGAGCGTTGTGCTGCTTCCATTTCTTGATTTCGATCAAGTGGAGATCCGAAGAAAAAGCGGGAGTTTTGTGGCTCACCTATAAGCAATTGGAAAAATGGAAAATGAATTTAAAAAAGCTTCTGGCATTAGTCTTCTTATCGGTTCCTTATTACTGGTAGCAACGATGGTTCTGCATCCTAGTGGAGGTGACATCGAGCATATACTCAGGATAAAAACGGTTATTATTGTATCGCATTCTTTAGCCATATTAAGTTTACCGTTTATCGGTTTTGGTTTTTGGGGTATATCTGTAAATCTTACCACCAAAAGCAGAGTTTCCCTGCTTGCATTTATGATAGCTGCGTTTGGACTTATTGCAGCGATGGTTGCCGCCACCATTAATGGACTCACTTTACCTTTATTTATATCGGAAGTAGCCAATCAGGATTTTGATGCAAATACCATCCACCTGATCAATGCCTATGGACGGTACATTAATATTCCGATGGATTATATCCTGATTTTATCCTTTGGACTTGCCATAAGTATATGGTCTGTTTTAATGGTAAAAGGTGTGAACTTCCCCAAATGGATGGGTTATTATGGGCTGGTGCTAATGGTCGCCGGGCTGGTTGCGCTATTGAATCAATTCAATTTTGCAGGGTTATTCGGATTCCGGGTATTTATTTTCGGAATTGTGAGTTGGGTTATTGCAGTCGGTATTAAAATACTGCTACCGGTAAAGGAGAAAATATAATAAGGAAAGTGTAGCGATGTCATCACTTTCGATTGATGACATCGCCGTATTAAATTTTACCGTCTCGGTATCAAAGTCACGGGGTAAGATACCACGCTTTCGTTGCCGTCTTTACCCACGGCGGCTACGCCGAAGAGGTAGTTGTCGATCACCACGTTTTCGAGGGTGTGGTCAGTCACGCTTTTGTCCACGTACACCGAGTATTGCCACTGCGGGGCGGTGGTGTCGCGCCAGTAGATCTTGTAACCGGCAAGGTTGGGATCATCTACAGCGTCCCACTTGAGGCGGGTGGAAGGTTGCACAGCTCCGCCGATCATCACGGTTTTGGGAGCGGGCGGCGCCCAGGCCAAGCCGGCCATTACGATTGCGTTTACACCGGTGAGTTTGGCAGCGTAGTCAAAATTCACGCCTTCTATCACATCGCCGTACTCGATGCCGTCTTCGGTGCGCAAGTCCTGATGCTGGCGGTCGTAATGCTCGTTGGTTTCCATGATACGTACGCCGGCAAAGCCAAGATCGTTGAACGGACGGTGGTGTCCGCCGCGCCCAAAGCGATCAAGGCGGTAGATCATCTTGGCTTCCATCATGGGCATGTAAAGATCGGTCATGCGGGCCACGTAGCGAGCGAGCTGCCGCGAGGGGCCGTCCACTTCACCGCCGTACACTCGGTGCCAGGCACGCTGTTGCTCGGTTTCAGTAGCAGGCGTTGGTTCGGAAAAGACGCGGAAGGTGGTGTTGTCAATCACACCGTTGACACCTTCGATGTTGCCAATCATATCGTTGTTCAAAACGCCGGTAATCTCCCAGCCTTCTTCCTTCGCGCGCTCGGCAAGATATTTCCCACCAAACAAACCCTGCTCTTCACCGGATAAACCGACATAGACAATACTGCCGGGAAATTTGTACTTTGACAATACCCTTGCGGCTTCAATAGCGCCGGCCATGCCGGAGGCGTTGTCGTTGGCCCCGGGTGAGTCTTTGATAGCGTCGGAAGCATCGGAAACGCGGGAATCAATGTCGCCGCTCATGATGACGTAGCGATTGGGGTGCACGGTGCCGCGCTGAATGGCGATGACATTCACAATCCAGGTGTCTTCTTTGATGCGGCTGCGGGCATCGCCCTTGGCTAAGGAATATTGATAAGACACTTCGAGGCAACCGCCGCATTCTTTGGAGATTTTGTCAAACTCGGCTTTGATCCAGCGGCGTGCAGCGCCGATACCGCGGGTGGCCGACAAGGTATCCGACATGGTATTGCGGGTACCGAAGCTCACCAGTTTGCGGATGTCGGCTTCGATGCGCTCGGCGGAAGGCGCTTTTGCAATATCGTAAATGCGCGGATCCACTTGCGGGGGCGCGGTTTGTGCCAGGAGTTGTGTTGTAAATAAAGTTGCGATGAAAAGTATTTTGAGTTTCATT
>CAZGAU010000192.1:2343-5398 GCA_964523725.1 uncultured Saprospiraceae bacterium | reverse complement strand
GGGAAGTACTGGTCGTTCACCCAAATGTCAAAGAGATTGCGGTAGTGCGGGTCTTTGGGGTCGCCTGCTTGCCCGGGAGAATTGGTGCCGAGGGTTTTGTCCCAGTCGCCGGTATCTACGATCATGCGGAAAGAAGCGCCCGCGGTCTGGTTGTCGCGTCCGCCGGTACTGTTCACGGTGAAGCTGTAGCCGCCACGCGGAGCGGGTCCGACGTCCAAAGTTTTGCGTACCTCTTCTTTCACAGCATTACTCAGGGGGTGCTTGATGAGTACGTGTTTGTAATCGACCTGCCCGTAATTCCATTTGCTCATGTCCTTACCGAATTTCTGACCGAGGTTGTACACGGTTTCTTTCAGGCTCTTGGTGAGGATGTCGTTTCGGGTCTGGATCGGATTTTTACCAAAATGACCATCGGGGAAAACAAGCCATTCGATGATGCGCATCGTCGGCACGGAAGCGAGGTCGTTCTCGGCTTTGGGCACTACCTGCGATTTGACGTTGTTGTACAAACGCCCTTCCCATGCGCGATAGATGCCCGCGGCCACCGACTCTTTATTCATCTGGAAATCCCATTTCAAGAGCATTTGTCGGGCCTGTTCGGCGACTTCGTTATCGGTGATTTTTAGGTTTTTCAACATCGGAATCAGCGTACGCGCGGGAACGGAGAGGTAATCGGTTTGTAAAACTGCCATGTCCATCGGGGAGAAGATTTTCCCGGAACCCAGTACTTCCTTGATGCGATCGCCCCGGAAAGGCTCAGACCAACTGAAGCCCAAAGCATCCATGTAAGGATAGCCGGGAGGTGTCACGTTTTCGTTAGCGGTAGCGATGTAACCCTCGGCGGGATTGTACTTATGCGGACGCGCCTTGATCGGCAGGTAGCCGTCCCATTCGTAAGAGCCGTCGCCGGGCACGGGCACCATGCCACTAAAATTGCGACGAATCGGTGCGATGCCCACGGCCTGCCAGCCAATATTGCCTTCGCGATCCGCCCAAACCATGTTTTCGCCGGGGATGTTGCTATAATTGCAAGCATCGCGGAATTCTTCCCAGTTCTTCGCCTGATCCATGCGCAGGCTCGCCAGATAAGGTGATCCGCCAATTTCCAGCCAGCCGCAGCGCACCGCGCAAGCCTGATTAGTGGCGCCATCGGTGTACACGACCGGTCCGTGGCGGGTGTATTTTAAATCAACCGGGACCGGGGACTGCCCCTTTACGTTGATCGTTTCGCGAATGATGCGCATGTCTTCCCAGGCGCCGTTGTACCAGTATTGATCGGGGTTGTCGGGATTTATTTTGTAAATGTAGAGATCTTCGGCATCCGTAGAAAAAACGGTCAAACCCCAGGAGCCGTATTCGTTGTGCCCAATGGAAATGCCCGGAATGGTAGGCTCGCCACCGCCAATGACGTTCCAACCCGGCGCCACCAGGTGCGACATATAACGCAGGGAAGGCGCCGCCAAGGCCCGGTGCGGATCGTTGGCCATCATCGGGTAACCGCTTTGCGTCAAGGCGCCGCTGACCACCCAGTTGTTGCTGCCAATGGTTTCTGCTTCGCGTTCGAGCATTTCCTGAAATGCTGCTTCGTCTTCCGTAGCCAGGAGGCGATATTTTTCAAGGTCAGCATTGCGCACGTCGGCTACCAGGTCCTTGGGTTCAAAGGCTACGCCACGCCGGTAAGCGTAGTACAATTCCAGGATATTTTTGGATAGAATAGAGGTGTCAATTTTGGGATTGATGGTCAAATCGGGATCACCTGGGTGAAACCAGTCGTATTCCTTGACTTTTTCAGCGCCCAACTTTGCGACGGCTCTGGCGGTGCTCAACTCTTCGTTGATATTGCCCAGCAAGCCCTGATGACGGGAAATGACCACTTCAGGCGTCCATTTTTTGGGTTTGATGCCCAATAATTTAAACTCAACCGGCAGAAGGTTTGGATTTTGCTCAGTCAGCGCGATATACGCATTGACGCCATTGACAAAAGAAGTGATAATCAGCTCACCATTAGGATGGTAATGATTCATCTCCTGGGTCATATCGCCGCGAAACTTAAACAAGCGTGTGCCAATGTCGCGCTTCAATTCTCTTGGACCGAGAATTTCTGCGACGGTGCCGGTGGCCTGCCTGCGCCAGAGTTCAAACTGGAAGGTGCGATCTCGCGCTGCGTAAAAGCCCTGTGCGAAGAACAAATCCGCTTCGTTTTGCGCATAAATATGTGGAATGCCCCAGCGATCCACGATAATTTCCACCGGCTGCTGAAGCCCGGGAATGGCGAGCTTTTCGGAGGATTGGGCCAAACTTAAAAATGGACAAAGGAATAACAGGAAGAGTACCAGACGCTTCATAGATTTCAGGTGTTTAGTATTGATAAAAACAGGATAAAAATTCTGCTGAGCCAAACTTGAATGCGTTTTTCAAATTTGACACTGGAAAGGTGCGATTTATTCCACTTCCACAATCAGTTCGATCTCCACTGCAATATTTCTGGGCAGAGAAGCCATACCTACCGCCGAGCGCGCGTGCTTGCCACGGTCGCCAAAAACCGCCACCATTAAGTCAGAGAAACCATTGACAACTTCCGGTTGGTTGGCAAAATCGCCGGTGCAATTGACCATACCCAAGACTTTCACAATACGCTTGACTCTGTTGAGATCGCCGATTTCGGCTTTGAGCGCGGCGAGCTGATTGACACCGACCAGGCGAGCAGCTTCATAGCCTTGCTGAACGCTGAGATCTTTGCCCACTTTTCCGGTGATATATTGTCCGTCCTCTTTAAGTGGACCTTTACCGGCAAGGAAAATGAGATTACCTGTGCGAACGGCATTGACATAATTCGCCACTGGACTGGAAGGTTTGGGTAATTTGATGCCCAACTTTTGCAGATTGGCTTCAGCATCAACCTTAGGCAATTGATCAGTAGAGGGCAAATTTCCCGTTGTTTTATTATTGCAGGAAAGCAATAGGCAGCAGCTGAGTAAAAGGAAGAAATATCTCATGTTTAAAGAGGGTTTATAGGTTAGCAGTATATCGGTGTAACGGTGAACGGTATGTCGGT
>CAZGAU010000192.1:0-2243 GCA_964523725.1 uncultured Saprospiraceae bacterium | reverse complement strand
CTCCGAATGCCCATCCCCAAGTCACCTCGTCACTCAGTCTCCCCGTCACAAAGCCCCAAAGTCTCCCAATCCCCTTCTCTCATCAATCCCCTTCCATATCAGGCGTCAGGGTTCTGTTTTTTTCATCGAACAGGTGCAATATATCGGCGATGCGCTCCTTCAAATCCTTACGATCTACTACAAAATCCAGGAACCCGTGTTCTACAAGAAATTCGGAAGTTTGGAAATCATCGGGCAAGTCGCGCTTGATCGTTTCCCGAATCACCCGCGGGCCGGCAAAACCTATCAAAGCCTTGGGTTCTGCGAAATTAATATCGCCGAGCATCGCGTAAGAAGCCGTCACCCCCCCCGTGGTCGGGTCGGTCAAAAAGGAAAAATAAGGAATCCCGGATCTGGCCATCAGCGTGAGCTTGGCCGCGGTTTTAGCCATTTGCATGAGTGAGAAAGCTGCCTCCATCATACGGGCGCCACCGGATTTGGAAATGATCATCAGCGGGGTACGTGTTTCAAGGCAATGATCTATCGCCAGCGAAATTTTTTCACCTACCACCGAGCCCATCGAACCGCCGATAAAATTGAAATCCATGGCGGCAATCACCAATGGGCGCTTGTTGACCTTACCTTTGCCGACCGTCATAGCCTCGGTCAGTTTAGTTTTTTTGATCGTTTGTTCCAGTCGTTGCGGGTAGGGTTTTAAATCGGTAAAACCGAGGATATCCTTTGCGCGAAGATTGTCAAAAAGCGTTTCGTAACTACCGTCAAAGATGAGATTGAAATATTCCCGGGAGCTGATGCGAACGTGGTAATTGCAATTGGGGCATTTGTAGAAATTTTCTTTCAACTCCTTCATCGTGGAAGTTTCCTTACACTCCTTGCATTGATACCACAGGCCTTCCGGCGCCTCTTTCTTGTTTCTGGTGGCAGTTTGTATGCCCTCTCTGAGTCGTCTGAACCAACCCATAAGTTATTTATTGTCAATTGTTTATTGAACAGTTCAGCGCAAAAATATCTGAAAATTTTGGAACAAAAAATTCAAGATATAAGGTCTGAACTTTTTCCAAGCAAAATTCAAAATTAAGATACTGAACCGATAATTGATAAAAATTACAAAAAAGTTTTGAAACCAGATGCTTAATCATAGCGGAAATCCTGCACCGTTTCAATAAATGCACGCACTCCGTCGAGCGGTGTATCGGGATAAACACCATGCCCCAGATTGGCAATGTGCCCCCGGCCAAAAGCCCGCAACATCCGCGTAGTTTCCTGACGAACCTGTTCGGGCGAAGCGTAGAGGCAGCAAGGGTCGAGATTGCCCTGCAAAGTCTTCGAACCTACGCTGCGGCGGCTTTCGGCAGGATCCATCGTCCAATCCAGACCAATGACATTGCAATCCATTTTAGCAAAATCTTCCAGGGCAAACCAGGCGCCTTTGGCAAAAACCGTGACCGGCGCTTCGGTAATTGCGCTGCAAATCTGGGAAATGTACTTGGCTGAAAACTCGCGGTACTGTTCCTGGCTCAGGATACCCGCCCAGGAATCGAAGATTTGCACCAGATCAGCACCGCTTTGAATTTGCTGTTTCAAATAAATGATGGAAGCATCGGTGATTTTTTGAAGTAGTGCATGCGCCTGTTCCGGCTGGGTATAAAGGAATTTCTTGGCTTTCGAAAATGTCTTACTGCCGGAGCCTTCTACCATGTAGGCCAGCAGCGTCCAGGGCGCCCCGCAAAAGCCGATCAGCGGCACCCGACCGTTGAGCGCACGCTTGGTGACCTTGAGTGCATCATAAACATATTCCAAATGCGCGGCCGCGTCTTCCCCGTTGCGCAATACCTCAATATCTTTCTTGGTTTGAATGGTTTTCGGGAAAGCCGGGCCTTTTTTCTCTACCATTTCATAATCCAGCCCCAATGCCTCGGGAATTACCAGAATATCAGAAAAAATAATGGCCGCATCAACGCCCAGAATGTCCACCGGCTGAATGGTCACTTCGGCTGCGCGCTCAGGCGTGGAAACCAATTCTTTGAAATCGCGCAATTTTTCGCGTACAGCACGGTATTCGGGCAGGATACGCCCCGCCTGACGCATGAGCCAAACAGGCGGCCGTTCTACCGACTCTCCCTTGGCAACTCTTAACAATAAATCATTTTGTAATTCCATAATGCAATGATAGGAAGTTTAATACATTCTATTACCTTCAGCGCAGGTTTTTGACAGAATTCTTACGGTAAAAGTTCAAGGTT
>CAZGAU010000191.1:0-9530 GCA_964523725.1 uncultured Saprospiraceae bacterium | reverse complement strand
GGTGATCAATAACCCCGACCCGAGCGGTATCAATCCTGATCCTCTGGATAAAGTGGGCGAATATACCGACCCGATCGGCGAGCCATTTGGAGCACTGGTGTATAACTATGGCGCTGCAGGTGTGGATCTGTCTATTTTCAACCAGCTTTCGCTGAAAATCTGGTCTCCAAAAGCTGTGCCGATGGGATTCAAGCTGGAAGGCGGCTCTTCCCCGGCCAAGGAAATCACGGATATCAGCATCACTACTACCAATACCTGGGTAGAATATGTGGTCGATTTTAGTTCTGAGGCTATGGCCAACCATCAGCGTTTGGTGATCTTCTTCAATTTCGCTATAAACAATCCGGATGCGGATATTTATTATATTGACGACATCGAATGGAAACGCAAACCAATCGCAGGCTGTGTTGCTGACTTTGAAACATCGGCTACTTCTCTGCCAACCTGGACTTATTTCGCCAATGGCTCTGAAAATAATAATTCTGTCCAAATTGTGGACAACCCGAACAAGAGTGGTATCAATACCAGCAACACAGTTGCCGTATTTACTGAAGCGCCCGACGGCGAGACCTTTGCTGGTGCTTTTGCCGACCCAAGCGCGCCTGTATTACTCAGTGCAGACCGGACCGTACGGATGAAAGTTTTGGCGGATGAAGCCCACACGTTTGTACTAAAACTTGAGCAGGCTATCGCGCCGGCGCCCAACTCTGGCGATAATCTGGCTATGTACACTACGCCTGGTCAATGGCAGGAACTTACCTGGGATTTCTCCAAAACTCAGGGCGGTGCTGATATTCCTGCTGGTTCACAATTCCGAAGAGTGACGGTTATTCCTAACTTCGGCGTAACGCCGACCGAAACCAAGTCTTACTACTTCGATGATCTCACGATGAGCACGGCTTGTGGCATGTCCACCAGCATTTTCGATCCGGTGAAAGTAGAAGCATTGAAGGTGTATCCGAACCCGGCTTATAACGAAATCGTAGTAGAAGGCTCTGAAAACATCCACCAGTTTGTGGTGCTGAATGCCATGGGTCAGAAAATGGCCATCGTACAAACGACCGGTCAATCAAACCTGAGCATTACCCTGAGCCACCTCGACAAAGGTATGTACATCCTGGCTGGTTACGACGAAACCGGCAGACTGGTAGCAAACGCACGTTTTGTCAAACAGTAATTGCGGTTCATTGAATAAAATTTCGTCTTTTCCTCTAAGGCGTCGCATGGCGTCTTAGAGGATTTTTTCCAACACTAAAAAGACCGCAACTCATGAGATACTTACAAACATTCCTGATTATCAGCTTATTACTAGCCTCTTCCTGTGGCGAACAAACCACAAAACCTCAACCAGATAGCGGTGACATCGCGACCGCAAGCCTTGATATTGATGATTTACAACGCCGCACCTTCAATTATTTCTGGGAAACGGTGGACACTTTTCCTTATCAGGTGCTCGACCGCTACCCTACCCTCAATTTTTCCAGTGTCGCAGCCACCGGCTTTGGTTTGCCAAGTTATATTGTAGGCGCCGAGCGCGGCTTCATTACCCGCGAACAGGCCGCTGACCGGGTTTTAAAAACCCTGCAGGTGTTGCGCGATCTTCCGCAAGGTCCGGACTCCACCGGCGTAGCGGGCTACAAAGGTTTTTATTATCATTTTCTGACCCTCGACAAAGCCTTACGTTACCAAAAAGTCGAATTATCTACCATTGACACCGGATTGCTGATGGCCGGCGTGCTCTGCGCTATGAGTTATTTCGACGGTGACAATGAAAACGAAAAACAAATCCGAGAAATCGCTGACTTCCTCTACCGTCGGGTAGAATGGGACTGGGCGATGAACGGACAAAAAAATATGAGCATGGGCTGGCATCCGGAACGCGGCTTCCTCGACGCCACCTGGCGCGGCTACAACGAAGCGATGATCCTATTGATTATGGCGATCGCCTCACCTACTCACCCGATTCCCGCCGAAGCCTGGAACGACTGGACTTCCACCTACCAGTGGGGCGAGTATTTTGGTCAGGAGCATGTGAATTTTGCACCACTTTTTGGGCACCAATATTCCCATATGTTTATTGACTTCCGGGGTATTCAGGATGCTTACATGCGGGAAAAAGGCATCGATTATTTTGAAAACTCTCGCCGGGCAACCTACGCCAACCGCGAATACTGCATCACCAATCCAGCTGCTTATCTTGGCTATGGCGAAAATATCTGGGGTTTGACCGCTTCGGATGGCCCCGGCAATAGAGATAAAGGCAATCCAAATATTTCTTTCTGGACGTATCGTGCACGTGGTGCGGCACGCTGGCATGTAGTAGACGACGGAACAATCGTGCCCACTGCCGCCGGAGGTTCGGTGCCATTTGCACCCGAGATCTGCTTACCGGCACTCGACGAAATGCACCGGGTGTACGGCGACAGCCTTTACGGCGAATTCGGCTTTAAGGATGCTTTTAACCCAACATTTACCTATACCGATGGGCGAGAGGGCTGGTTCGATACGGACTATATTGGTATCGACCAAGGACCGATTCTCATCCAGGTTGAAAACCACCGCACCGAACTGATCTGGAACATTATGAAAAAGAACGAATACATTGTAGATGGCTTGCGAAAAGCCGGATTTACAGGAGGTTGGTTAGATGAGGTCAAATAAGTTCGAACAATTTCCAATTGACCTAATAGAATTACCAATCACAAATAAATAATTGATTATGAGAAACTTTCTAACGATATTAATCCTGCTCGTGCTCACCTCAGCCCAAGCCCAAAAAATGAGCGAAGTAGAAATTGATCGCAAGATTGACTCGCTTCTGGCACTCATGACTTTAGAGGAAAAAATCGGACAATTGACCCTCTTTACCAGCGATTGGGCGGTCACAGGGCCCACCATCCGCGACACCTACAAAGCTGATATTCAATCAGGTAGATGTGGCAATATTTTTAATGCCCATACGGCTGCCTACAACCGTGAATTGCAACGCATCGCTGTGGAAGAAACCCGTATGAAAATCCCGCTGCTCTTTGGTTATGATGTGATTCACGGTTATAAAACAATTTTCCCTATGCCCCTTGGCGAGACTGCAAGTTGGGATTTGGCAGCGATTGAAAAAGGAGCTCGTATTGCAGCCATTGAAGCGACCGCTGCCGGTTTGCACTGGACCTTCGCACCAATGGTGGACATCGCCCGCGATCCGCGCTGGGGACGCGTCATGGAAGGCGCAGGTGAAGATACTTATCTGGGTTCACTCGTGGCAGCGGCCCGGGTCCGTGGTTTTCAAGGCGACGATATCAGCGCTGTCAATACCATGCTGGCTTGTGTCAAACACTTTGCGGCCTACGGCGCATCGCAAGCCGGGCGGGATTATCACACGGTGGACATGTCGGATCGGGTACTGCGCGAACAGTACCTGCCGCCCTACAAAGCCGCCATTGATGCCGGCGCTTATACCGTCATGACCTCCTTCAATGAACTGGATGGCGTACCGGCTACAGGTAACTCCTATCTCTTACGCGACATCCTGCGCGATGAGTGGAATTTCAAAGGCTTTATTGTCACCGATTATACTTCGATCAATGAAATGGTACCGCACGGCGTGGTGGCCAATGACAAAGAAGCAGGGGAACTGGCGCTGAATGCCGGCGTGGACATGGACATGCAGGGCGCTGTGTACTACAATTACCTCGAAGAATTGCTAGAAGAAAAACGCATCAACATGGGGCAGATTGACCAGTCGGTGCGATACATTTTGCGTACCAAATATTTGCTAGGGCTGTTCGAAGATCCTTACCGTTATAGCGATGTACAACGTCAGGAAAAACTGCTTCTGGCACCCGAGCATCTGGAGGCAGCACGTGATGTTTCACGCAAGTCCATTGTACTGTTGAAAAATGAAAAGAACACGCTGCCGCTTTCCAAGTCACTGAAAACCCTTGCCGTTATTGGACCTTTGGCAGATAACAAATCGGAATTGAAAGGCGCATGGTCAGGAGCAGGCGAAGATCAACACAGCGTAAGCCTGCTGACTGGTATCAGGGAAAAGTTGGGCAACAGTGTCAAAATCAACCACTTCAAGGGTTGTGAGATCGAAGGAACCGACAAAGCCGGTTTCAAAGCTGCGGTAGATATGGCAAAAAAATCGGATGCCGTAGTAGTAGCTGTCGGTGAAGCCGCCTGGATGAGCGGGGAAGCTGCGAGCCGCTCCAATATTGACTTGCCGGGCGTTCAGCTGGAACTGGTTAAGGAATTGGTTGCCACCGGTAAGCCAGTTGTAGTAGTGCTGATGAATGGTCGCCCGCTCGCCATCGAATGGATTGCCGATAATGCCCCGGCGATCCTGGAAACTTGGTTTCTCGGAACCCAGGCCGGTCCAGCGATTGCCGATGTTTTATTTGGTGATTATAACCCAAGCGGTAAACTGCCGATCACGTTCCCGCGCAACGAAGGGCAAATCCCTATTTTTTACAGCATGAAAAACACTGGCCGCCCGATGGATCCCAATAACAAGTACACCAGTAAATACCTGGATGTGCCAAATACACCGCTGTATCCATTTGGTTTTGGCTTGAGCTATACCACATTTGGCTATTCTGATATTCGTGTAAATAAAGAAGTTTTCACGCCCCGCGATGAATTGAAAATCAGCGTAACTGTGACCAACACCGGCAAGCGCGACGGCGAAGAAGTGGTGCAATTGTACGTGCGCGACCTCGTGGGAAGCGTCACCCGGCCTGTGAAAGAATTAAAAGGGTTTGAAAAGATCATACTGAAAGCCGGCGAAAGCAAGGAGGTTACCTTCACGCTCACCACTGATGACCTGCGCTTTTACGACCGACGAATGAATTACACTTACGAACCCGGCGACTTTGACATTTTTGTAGGAACAAGTTCTGCTGATACTAAATCTGTACGAGTAAAGCTCGTAGAATAATTTTTTACGCCAAGAAGCAAGCAGCAAGCGATTTTGAGAATCCCGTTGCCTGCCTCCTGACACTTCACTATAAAAACCTAAGCTGATGGAACGAATTACAAAAAAACTGAAACGCTTAATCCTGAAAACCAGTATGCTATTAATATTGCTACTGCTTGGTTTACAAGGATTTGGACAAATAACCGTGCGAGGTACGGTGACCGGAGCCAATTCCGGTGAGACTTTGATCGGCGCGAATATACAAGTAAAAAATACAACTTCCGGTACCGTAACAGACATTGATGGAACTTATGAAATCCAGGTGCCAGACGCCAACGCTATTCTGGTATTTTCCTATATCGGTTATCAGACGCGGGAAGTGGCCGTAAATGGCAGAACCACCGTGGACGTAGCCCTGGAAACTGATGCCGGACTTCTGGAGGAAATAGTCGTAATTGGCTATGGCGCGCAACGCAAGGGCGACCTGACTGGCGCTGTGTCCACTGTAAAAGGGGATGACATTGCCAAACTGCCAACCGCTTCGGTGGAACAAAGCTTACAAGGAAAGGTACCCGGCGTCCAGGTAGTTAACACTTCGGGGCAACCGGGGGCAGGCGCAGTAGTGCGCATTCGGGGGATCGGTACGCTTAACGACGCAAATCCGCTTTATGTAGTGGACGGTATTATTTTGCCGGCTGAGGTGGACATCAATACAGTAGTCAGTCCTAATGATATTGAAAACATCAGTGTACTGAAAGATGCATCTGCAACGGCGATCTACGGTGCGCGCGGCGCCAATGGCGTGGTATTGATCACTACCAAAAAGGGTACTGCTGTCGGGGAATCCAGAATTTCTTTCTCCAGCTATTACGGTACCCAGGAGATCGTCAAAACGATTCCACTGACCAACGCCCGTGAGTACGCAACGCTCGCCAACGAGGTGATTCGTAACGAAACCAACAACCCTAATGCGCCGGTGCCATTCCCAGACCCAGATGCACTGGGCGTAGGCACCGACTGGCAAAGCCAGGTGTACCAAAACGCTCCCATCCAGAATTATAACCTCTCATTAAGTGGTGCTACAGATAAAATCACTTACACCGTGAGCGGCGATTACATTGATCAGGAGGGTATTGTTCCAGGATCGGTTTATGAACGCCTGACGATCAGAGCCAATACGGATTATAAGGTCAAGGATTATTTGAATATCGGGCATAATCTGGCATTCATCAATAATAATTTTGACTTCTCGCCAGGTGTAGTAGGCAATGCCTATCGCGCCGATCCTACCGTTGTCGGATTTGAAAATGGCGTATATGGTAATACATCTACCCGTTCTTCTGTAGCAAATCCACTGGGTCAACTGGAGTATGAAAATGACAACAAGGCGGTAAATAATACTTTGCTGGGCAATATATATGCCGATGTAAAATTCCTGCAAAACTTTACTTTCCGCAGCAGTTTTGGTGTGAATATTATCAGAGGACGTTCACAAAGCTTTGTACCTGAATTCTTTGTAAGTGCACAGCAACAAAGAGATATTAATTCGCTCAACCTTTCAAAATTTGAAACCACCAACTGGTTGTGGGAAAATACGCTTACTTATAATAAAGAATGGAACAATCTGAGAATGACCGTATTAGGCGGTATCACTGCGCAGGATAACTACAACGAATCGCTCTCTGCCTCAGCTCAGGATTTTCCTTTTAATGACGAAGCACTTCGGTTTATTCCGCTCTCCGACCTGGACAGCCGCACCATTTCCAACAGTGCTTCTTCCTGGAGTATGTTGTCTTATTTGTTCCGGGTCAATACGACCATTTTCGATAAATATCTGGTAACGGCGACGCTTCGGGCTGATGGTTCTTCCCGTTTTGGCGCCAACAATCGGTTTGGGTACTTCCCGTCCTTCGCACTCGGCTGGAGGATTACCGACGAACCATTCATGGAAAATCAAACTTTGTTCAGTAATCTGAAATTTCGGGCCGGATGGGGACAAACCGGTAACGACCGGATCGGGAATTACGCTAGCAAAGCAACCATTGCATCACAGTTGTGGGCAGTATTCGGCGTAAATGAAAATATCGTGAACGGCGCTACCCTGTCGGAATTATCCAACCCCGACCTGCAGTGGGAGAGTACAACGCAGACTAATATCGGCTTTGAGTTTGGTTTCTTGAGAAATCGTTTGATTGCTGAAGTGGATTATTATAGCCGTACTACCAGTGATATTCTCTGGGCAGTACCGATCCCCGGCTCTGTGGGTTTGGGTTCGGCCCCAATCATCAACGCGGCGGAAGTACGCAACCAAGGCATTGACTTATTGTTAACCTGGCAGGATCGACAGTCGGAAGTAGGATATAGCGTTACGTTGACTGGTTCCACAATCGATAACGAAGTGCTGCGATTGAGCGGCGGAAATGAAGAATTTCGTTCCGGGGGGCTGGGTTTTGGCGGCGAACTGGGCTCTATCACCCGGGCCGGCATTCCGGTAGGTTCTTTCTACGGTTACGAAGTTGACGGGGTGATCCAAACTCAGGAAGAACTGGACGCTTTGAACTCAAGAGCAAGAGAATTGACCGGAAACCCCAATGCCTTCTGGCGCAGCGCCAACACCCGCCCGGGCGATCTGAAATTCAAAGACTTGAATGGCGATGGCATCATCAACGGTAGCGACCGTACCATCCTCGGCAGCCCGATCCCGGATGTGGTGTTTGGTTTGAATCTGGCAGTAGATTACAAAGGCGTTGAGCTTTCCGCAAACTTGTCGGGACAGGCCGGAAATGAGATCATCAATTCCAAGAAAATGGCACGTTTTAACACGCCTAATTTTGAGACCTCGTTCCTCGACCGCTGGACAGGCCCAGGCACCAGCAATACCGAGCCGCGCGTGACCAACAGCGGCGACAATTATTTGCTGACCCCACGTTTTATTGAAGATGGCTCATTTATGTCAATCCGCAATATCCAGTTGAGTTATACATTCCCGAAAGCATTGATTGAGAAAATCCGCCTGACCAACCTGAACGTATATGTGGCTGGAACCAACCTGGCTTACTGGACCGAGTACAGCGGGTATAATCCGGAAATTGCCAGTGAAAGTCCTTTTAATTCAGGCATTGACTCAGGGTCCTACCCGCTTTCACGGGTTTATACTTTTGGGCTGAAGGCTTCATTCTAAGCAACATCATTTGACCGGAATGAACTTTTTTTAAATTTTATTAAAATATTCTATTATGAAAAATAAATTGATCCGCATCCTGTTTTCTTTTGCCCTCATCGGGCTGGCCACAGCGTGCAGCGAGGATTTTCTTGAAAAAGAACCGCTCGGAGAAATCACTGAAGATGCTTATTTTCGTACAGAATCCCACGCGATAGAAGCCACCAACGCCGTGTACAACATACTGCGCCGTTGGGAAGTGCACGTGTTCAGCTATATTGGAATGACCGATATCGTTTCGGATGATGCTGACAAGGGGAGTACGGCTACGGATGCCAGTTTTTTGCTGGAAATTGACAACTTGTCTTATAATGCTACTAATATTGCCCCACTGACGGTATGGAATGGTTACTATCAGGGGATTCACCGGGCGAATGTAGCAATTGCCCGTATTCCCGGTATTGAAATGGACGCCAATTTGAAAAATCGCCTCCTTGGGGAAAATAAATTCCTTCGGGCTTATTTCTATTTAAATCTGGTTCGTTGGTTTGGTGATGTGCCATTAAACACAACCCCCCTGACGCCCGATAAATTTGTACAGCCACGCGCACCGAAAGACCAGGTGTATGCTCAGATTATCAAAGATTTGGAAGAAGCAGCCGCGAACCTGCCTCTCTCCTACCCTAATTCTGACAAAGGCCGTGCCACCAAAGGCGCTGCCAATGGTATGCTTGCAAGAGTGTACATGACTTTGGGTGATTTCCCTAAAATGGAACAAAAAGCCCTGGAGGTGATCAATTCCGCTCAGTATTCGCTCTTTCCGGATTATGCTCAGTTATTCAGATACGTTGGTGAACTTTCTTCCGAATCGGTATTTGAAGTGGTGACCACAGCGGATGACCAGGGATTGGGCGGCTCGCAATACAATGAAGTACAAGGTGTTAGGGGGGTTCCTAATCTTGGCTGGGGTTTCAATCGTCCTTCAGATAATCTTATTGCAGCTTACGAAGCGGGTGATCCCCGAAGAGAAGCTACTATTTTATACGTGGGTGAAGTCCTTCCCGATGGTTCAGCGATTGTAGAAGATAATCCGGAAACGATCAATGAGCGCTACAACCAGAAAGCCTGGGTGCCTCGCCGCCCCGACGGCAGAAACGGCGCTGGTGGTGGCAACATCCGCATCCTTCGCTACGCCGATATCTTGTTGATGGCAGCGGAAGCTTTAAACGAAAATGGCAAACCGCAGGAAGCCTTAACTTACCTCAATCAGGTGCGCACGCGCGCACGGGGCAATCGTCCGCCCTCTGTACTGCCGAATGTAACCGTGACCGACAAGACCCAACTCCGCCAGCGTATCTGGCAGGAACGCCGGGTAGAACTGGCACTGGAACAGCACCGCTGGTTTGATCTGGTACGCCAGGGTCGGGTATCGGCGGTGATGAAAGCGCATGGTAA
>CAZGAU010000190.1:4562-9558 GCA_964523725.1 uncultured Saprospiraceae bacterium | reverse complement strand
GCCTCCAGGCGGGATTACTTTTTTTGTTGGTTGTAACAACTTTTTTTCGTAATTTCAACCATCGGCTTACCCCAGGAAATACCAAACCCTTCCTGAACATATCGGAACATTTGTTAAACGCTTAATCATCATGATACAATGAGAGTGCGGTTTCTGCTGCTCGCTGGTCTGTTGTCCTTGGTTTGTTCGAGTCTCTTCGCTCAGGATTTTATCTTGCAGGGCTGCTACTGGACTTGCCCGGAAAACCAGGATTCCATGAGTTTTAATCTTTGGAATAAGCGATTGCAAACACAGGCGCCTGAGCTCGGGTATGCGGGATTCACCTACCTGTGGCTGCCCGCAGCGCCCGACACCCAACAGGTAGAACTAAAAAAACTGGTGAAAACACTGCGTAATGCCGGCATCGAGCCGCTTACGGATATCATCATTCCTCGGGAAGGACCAGCATTTCAACCTGAGCCGCAGGCAGATTTTTTGTTTCAGCAATTTCAGATCAAAAATTTTCGCGTACCTGCAAAAAACGAGCCTATTGCCGAATCTGTCGCTGATTTTTTGAACAGCTTGCAAAGCAAAAACAAATCTCCCGAACTTTTTTTCGTCGATCTTCCGGAATGGCAAAACCCGGGCAAGCTGGCTAACTGGGTAACCAGCGTGAATGCTGCGCTTTCGGCTGAGGCAAAAACAGAAATTTCTCTTCGAGTTAACGACTTGGTACTGCGTGAAGCCTTGCGTAAAGCTTGCAACGACCCCAATTATGATGTGCGCCAGATTTACAATCGAAGTCTGCGGGACGCGACTGCGCTGACCGGTTATAATGTGGTGACGCAGGTAAACGGTGCAAAATTCCAGGATCAAAACGGCAAAAAAAATGATGCGGATGATCCGATTTTGGAGCCACTCCTGGCTTATGCATATTTGTTGACCAACAATCAGGTGGGCTTGCCTTCCATTGACTATGCTGATTATTATGGCAAAGAAGGACAATTGTCTCTAAAAGAAGAAATTAATCAACTGATTCGGGCTCATAAGGAATATATTTTCAATTCAACGGCTGTGGAATACCTCAATTCCGTGGATTCCGAGCGACAAAGTATTTATATCTCTGCCGCTGATGGCGCCGATGCTGCGCAAGCCCTTGTGTTTCAAATGGATGGAGCCAATACGCCCGCCGGTCAGGCTGCCAAGGGGCGCCGGGATGTGATCGTGGCAATTAATTTTTCAAATGTCACATTAAAACTTGTACAAGAAGTAAATACCGCCAATCTTCAGCTGGGGGATGTTTTTACCGATGTGCTCGGGCGTTCCAGTCAAACTGTTAGTCCGGTTGAAGATGATACACTTCATAATATTGCCAATGCTATTTACATCGAATTACCGCCTCGTTCCTATTCTATTTGGGTGCAGGGCGAAGCGATGTCCGTGCCGCACAGCTCGCTGGCTTTGAAAGTCGAGCCTTTTGATACTTACGCAGAGCTGACCTGGGAAGTGCCCGCCGGACGCAAAGCCAGAGGCTACGAAGTAGAAAAGTCGGTGAATGGCAGTCGCTTCACCAAAATTGCCTGGGTAGATGCGGTGGGCGAAGAGAATACCGGCGCGATTTACCTGCACATTGATGATGAGCGTTTACCGGAGGATGAAGTGGCTTACCGGGTTAAAATGATTGGAGCGGAAGGAATGTCCGAATATTCAGGCGTAGAGGAGATCAAGCCTTTCGTGCGGGAAATGGGCTTTGAAATTACCAATTGCGAGCAGCCGGGGGTGAAGTTTATCAAGATCAGGAGTAATTATGAAGACGAGGGAACCCTCGTAGTCTATAATGCTAAAGGCGAGCAGGTCAAATCCGTGGCGCAGCACATCCGGCGCGGCGTAACCCGTGTCAAACTTGACCTTTCGGCATTGCCCAAAGGCGTTTATTTTGTAAAAATTTCCACCAACAAAAAGAAAGAATTGACGAAAAAAGTGGTGAATTTGTAAATGAGTTATTAATTTTTATAAAAAAAATATCATAACTCCAGCAACCCTTCGGGTAATTCCATTATAACCTGCTGATTTTCAATATCAATGTCCTGGATGAGATATTCATTTAAAGGGATCAGAATTTCCCGCTCCTGATAAATGAGCAGGGCCATCATTTGCTGTGGGTATTCCAGCACATCCTCTATTTTTCCGATCGGACCCAAATCGGTTTCAATGATTTCATAGCCGACCAGGTCTTCATACGCCAGATCCTCCTCGTTTTCCTCCTCCTCGCCGGTGTGAACATCTTCCTCGCGCATCAACATTTCCTTACCGTTCAGTGCAGCGGCGGCTTCCCGGGAATCCACATCTTCCAATTTGACTAGGATTTCACTGCCGGGACGAATTTTTTCAATGAAATAAGGCACCTGCTTGCCGGTAATATCCAGAAAAATGACCTCCGCCTGCAAAAAATCTTCGAGATATTCCGCTTCGATTTGTACCTTTAATTCGCCGCCAACGCCATGCGGTTTCCTGCAAAAACCAATACTGACCATAGATATTTACTAATTTTCAACAAATTTAGAATGAAAAGCATTTTTACCACCCTTTTGTTATGTTTTTTTGCAATGATCGGCTGTGCGCAACATACAGAAGATAAAGATTTTCAAGCCATTCGTGCTGCTATGGGCGAGCAGGAGCAAGCCTGGAACCAGGGTGACATCGACGCTTTTATGGAGCATTACTGGAAATCGGAGGATTTGCAATTCATTGGTTCTCGTGGCCCGACTTATGGCTGGCAAACGACTTTGGAAAATTACAAAAAAAACTATCCTGACCGCGACGCGATGGGCAAGCTGCGTTTCGATATTTTAAACATTAATCGCCGGGATAAAAAAGTGATCTCGGTGCTCGGCAAATTTACGCTGGAACGCAAGAACGATCAGCCCAGCGGCTATTTTTTGCTCATCTGGCAAAAAATAAAAGGTAAATGGGTGATCGTGGCGGATCATACGAGTTAAAGAAAAAGAGTTTAAGGTTCAAAGTTCAAGCGTCTCCCGGTCTCAATGATGCCGGATGAGTTTTTGTTCGAGGATAAAACCGCGCTCGGCTTTGGCTGCCCAGGGAAGGGTGTCACAGGCAGGACTTTCGGTGCTGCCGCAACAGGTAATGCACTGTGTGTCAAGTATTTGGAGGTGCCGATAAGTCAGGCCCACATTGGGTGCATATTTTTCTTCGGCTTTTCGCAATCTGACTTGAAGCTCATAATCGGCAGAATTTACCATTACTTCATTACTAGCCACATTCTGGTAAATATATTCCCAGTCCAGAAACATTTGGATCGCATTTCCTGCCACAGGCGTATTTACCTCCGAATCAAAATATTTATTGCCATCCCAGCGATCGCGACGTTTGATCGGGAAGATCAATTTGATAAAGCTCAGGTTATTTTCGGTGCGGATGGCCTGGGTGCGGGTACGTTTGAGTGAAAAAACTTCCTTGACCTGCCAGGGTTGTGTAGAATCATAGCGTTCGTAGCGCTCAGCGATGTACAGGGTATCCCCAACATTGTCGATTCGCCAGTCCACGATTTTTTCCAGGAAAAATAGATTTGCTGTATCTGGAATACCGTCGCTGCGATAAGTGATAGAATCCACCGCATATTCCCAGGATTTTCCGACTTGCAGCGGGAAAAAGTCATAACCCAGATCTGGGCTTACGCCGCGTTCTTCCATACAAGAAGAGAGGAGCACAACCAGCATCGCCACTGCAAGTGGAATCCATTTCATGATATCAATATTTACTTGTCATTCACTTTTTTGCCTCGATTAAGTCCTTTAAAACCAGGGAAATAAGTCTGATTGTTATAAGAAGATATCAATTTTGAGGTGCAATCGAGCTACCGTAAATTACGCCGCCGCCGATCACATCATCTCCTTCGTAGAAAACCGCTGATTGTCCGGGTGCTACGCCTTTTACATTGGCATGGAATTCTACTTCGACTTTGTTATCATTTATTTGACGCAAGCTACTCAATGTACCGCCATCTTTGTACCGGATTTTGGTAACCGCCTCTAATCCTTCAGGAAGCGTCGGATATTTCATCAAATTTACCTGCCCGACGGTCATGCCGTTGCGTACCAGTTCCTCGACTGAACCAAGCACCACCGTATTGCTTTCCGGGCGGATTTCGGTGACGTACATCGGTTCGCCGAAAGCGACGCCCAGCCCCTTGCGCTGACCGATGGTATAAAACGGATAGCCCGCGTGCTTGCCCAGCACTTCGCCTTTGGTATTGACAAAATCCCCTCCTGCCACTTCTGCTTCCAGTCCATCCACGCGGCGTTTGAGGAATCCGCGGTAGTCATTGTCTGGCACAAAGCAGATTTCGTAGCTTTCCGCTTTTTTCGATAAATCGGTGTAGCCCCAGTCATGCGCCATCTGGCGGACTTCGGGCTTGGTGTATGCGCCGAGCGGGAAACGGCTGCGCTGCATGCATTCCTGACTCAAGCCCCACAGCACGTAGGATTGATCTTTGTTCAAATCCTTGCTCCGGGAAATGTATTTCCGACCGTTCAAATCCTTGATCTGTGCGTAATGCCCGGTAGCAATAAACTCGCAGCCCAGTGCATCCGCGCGCTTTAGCAAAGCGCTCCATTTGATGTGCGTATTGCAAAGCACACACGGATTAGGCGTACGCCCGGCGAGGTATTCATCTACAAAATTATCGATGACATAATCGCCAAATTCATCGCGAATATCGATGATAAAATGGTGGAAACCCATATCCACCGCTACTTGCCTTGCGTCGTTGATGGAATCGAGGCTGCAACAGCCGGTTTCTTTTTTGGAACCGCCGGAAGTGGCGTAATCCCAGGTTTTCATGGTGATGCCAATCACTTCGTAGCCTTCCTGATGCAGCATCATCGCGGTCACGGTACTGTCAATACCTCCACTCATCGCCACCAGGACGCGTCCATGTTTACTCATTGTTACAACGTTTTAGACCGGGTTCAAAGTCCGGTGTTGTATAAAAGTT
>CAZGAU010000190.1:0-4462 GCA_964523725.1 uncultured Saprospiraceae bacterium | reverse complement strand
AGTTTTTACCAAAAACTCAGATGGTAATACAAAATTGATAAAAATATAGTTCAAATTCACTAAAAAGTTACAAAAGCTTAATATGCAAAATGTCGCTGGGCTGATGGAAAAGTTCCAAATTTGTGTAGAATTTTGCCCTCAAGTAAGCTAAAAATGGACATGACCATCTCCGCAATTGGTGTATTAATAATTTCCTGGATCGTCAGTTTTTTGGGCTCCCTGCCGTTTGGTCCGATCAATCTGGTGATGATAGAAACCACTTTGAAAAACAGCTTACGTGCGGGCGTTCCCTTCGCCATCGCCGCTGCTACCGTAGAAATGGGGCAATCGTTGGTAGCCTTGTACGGCAGCGTTTTTATCAATCAACTGATCCAGAGTGGACCGTGGTTTAAACTCTTCGGGTTTTTCGTTTTTTTGATGCTCGGACTTGCTTTCTTTTTCAAAAAAAGTCAAGAGACAGCTCCCGAAGGGCGCCGCTTGAGCAATAATCAATTTCTAAAAGGTCTGATGGTTGCTTTTCTCAATCCACAGGCGATTCCATTCTGGGTTATTATGCTTGCCTTCCTGCATTCGGCGCAATTGATGAATATCAATGCCCACAGCTCGTTTGCCGTTGTTTTCGCATTCCTGCTGGGGGCGGCCCTGGGAAAGCTGTGCGCGCTTGTGTTGTTTGGAATTCTTAGTCAACGTATTATATATAAAATTTCTATTGTACGCAATCACCTCAACCGAATTATTGGCATCATTCTGATCGCTATTGGCATGTTTCAGGGAATTCTTGCACTCACGGCATAATCAATCCTTTCATAGAATCGTTGTTCTATTGTTGTAGAATCTCGGATTTATCGGTATTTTTGAAATCAAACCAAAATGAATAAGAAGTAATGCGCTTGGATTCGTAATGCCGATATTACAAAACGCGCTTTTTACTAAATGACTTAAACACCGATTGTAAAATAAAAAAGCAAAACATCATGAAAAAGCCCTTAAAAGCAGGATTATTATTTATGTTTTCTATTCTATTCACCGCCGCTCTTGCTCAATCAGCAGAATTCGGAGAAGCCTCCTATTATGATGATAGTTTCCAGGGGAGCCTTACCGCTCACGGCGTGAAATATAACAAGAATGAAATGGTTGCTTCTCATAAATTACATCCTTTTGGTACCATGTTGAGAGTGACACGTTTGGATAATAAAAAATCCGTTGTGGTAAAAGTAATTGATAAAGGTCCTTATTACAAAGGTAGAGTAGTAGATCTATCGAGAAAAGCAGCCGAAGCACTCGGTATGATCGATGAGGGGGTAGTGGATGTGAAAGTGGAAGTCATAAGTAAGCCCTCCTCTGGCAATCCGATTACTACGACGGAACCTAAGAAAACCCCGACTACCATCACGGAAGATCCGCGTCCCGCTGCTTATTCTGATGAATCTACCCGCACGCGCCAGGTGAGTAATCCTGCGACGCCACAAGAGGAGAAAAAAACAGCTACGGAAGCAACCTCCAGAAATAACCTTCCTGCCAAAGCCAAGACCGAAACCTCAAAAGGTGCTGGTAATCAGGCGCCAACCGCAAAATTGGTTGGTAAGGATTACGTACCTTATGATCTATATCAAATCCAGTTGTTGCGACCCACCAAAAAAGGCTTTGGTGTGCAGGTTGCTTCTCTCGTAACCTATGAATACGTGCTTCGACAAGTGGCTGATTTACAGGCAAAAGGATTTAGTGATGTTTTGATAAGTGTAGAGCGGGGCGAAAAAAATACGACTGCTTATAAAATTATTCTTGGCAATTTTGATACAGAAGCAGCTGCACTGAATTATAAAAAAGACCTGAAAAGAAAATATAAAATTGACGGTTTTACCATTGATTTGGGGGCTACGCAGTATTAATCATGGTTGATCGGATCAAAATACCGGAAGGGTGGAGTAGTGGAATTTATCCTTCCGGTATTCCGAATTATTCGATTGTAACTGCCCCTTTTTCTTTTTTCATCGGAATGATTTTTTCACGCAGATTAGCTACTTCCACTGGGGTCGGGCGATCGGCAATTTTTACAAAACTCTCATCACCTGATTTTCCGATCACGTCAAAACAAATTTGATAAATCGCGGTGCCATCGGGTACAGAAACGCCCTTCAAGGCATCATCAAGCCAGGCGGAGGTGAGCAATCCATCCTTGGTGATGTGTTGCCCAAAGTCAGCTTCGTCCAGAAACGGCAATTTGAAGTTTTTCAGCTCTTTGAATTGTAATATCGACTTGTTCCAGGCAACGGTATATTGCATGGACAGGAGTTTGTCAAAGCCTTTTACCTGCACGTCCACACACACAGTTTCACCCGGTTTGGCACTTACATTTGGAAAATACATCGTTAATTGTTCAGAAATACCACCGGTGCTTACTGACACAATGTTTTGATTATCAGCGGTTTCGGAGTTGCTAGTCGTAGTGGCTGTTTGCTCTTGGGTTTGTTGTTGCGACGACTGATCGCTGGCGCAGGAAACTAGCATAACAATTGAAAATAACATAATAATTTGTCTCATGGTGATTATTTTTCGCCAAAGATAGTTGGATGGGTGGATAAAACAAAAGCTTAGCGGCATTCCCTGGATACTCCTTTGGTCATTGGAGCGTTAAAAATTAGATCAAAGCATGTTTTGTGATTTTTTAGTATTTTTATTCTTTTGAATTTGAAAACCAAATTGCACCTTTTCGCTATGAGATCAATACTACCTTTATTCGCCATACTGCTTTTGGGTCTTTCTTCTTGCGTTACCAAGCAAAAATATGAAGAACTGGAGGCTGTAAAAGATTACTACGCCCGGGAAGCCAAAGGCGTGGACTCGATCCGCTATGCTTCCCAGCAAATCAGTGATCGCTTGCGTAATTCCGAAGCTTTGTTGCGGGAATCGACCCAGGATCTGGAGCAACTTACCATTGCCAATCAGAGCTTACAACAGAGTTACCAGGATGTGCTGAATCGTTATAATCAACTAATTGAACAGAATAAAAACGTGCTAGCTACTTCGTCCTACGAAAAGCTGGGTTTGCAGGAACAATTGTCAGCACAGCAGGCCGAACTCGATAATCGCGCGCGCAACCTGGCAGTCATGGAATATGAACTAAATCAGCGGGAGGCAAAACTGAGCGCTCTGACCGGTAGTTATGATAATATTCAGGGGGATTTGGCAGAGCGCAATCGTAGGATCATGGAACTGGAAGCTATGTTGCAAAATAACCAATCCACCATTCAAACCTTGCGCAGCACGGTGAGCAGCGCGCTGACCGGATTTACCGCTGCAGATTTGACCGTGGAAGAAAAAAACGGAAAATTGTACGTGTCGCTAAGTCAGGATTTATTGTTTCGCAGCGGAAGCGATAATGTGGACCCCAAAGGACGACAAGCTATTCAAAAGCTGGCAGAGGTGCTGAAAAAAAATCCGGATATCGCCATTACCGTCGAAGGGCACACAGATAATGTGGGTAGTGCATCAACCAACTGGGATTTAAGTGTTCAACGCGCTACTTCTGTTGCAAAAATCCTGACGGGCGCCGGGGTAGAACCGGAACGCATTACTGCCGCCGGGCGGGCTTATTTTGCACCTGTAGCGTCTAATTCTACGGCTGCTGGAAGAGCGAAAAACCGCCGAACCGAGATCATTCTATCGCCTAAACTGGATCAGTTGTATCAATTGTTGGATCGCTAAATTATTCATGGACAGCTATTTATGAGAAAACTGGTATGCGTTTTGCTGTTGGCAAATTTCTGCTGGCTTTCGCCAAGCTTTGCGCAGCATTGTGCAACGGATCTTTATTTACAACAGCAAATACAAATTAATCCTGATCTTATTTTGAAAAGGGCTGAAATTGAGCGATTTACACAAAAATGGATCGCCGAAAACAGCGCTCGTCTTTCCTCACGGCAAGTCATCACCATTCCGGTAGTGGTGCATGTGGTCTGGAATACGCCATTCGAAAATATTTCCGATATGCAAATTCAATCCCAAATCGATGTGCTGAATCGTGACTACCGGGCTTTAAATGTTGAAATTCCAAGTGTTCCGGCTATTTTTAAACCCGCAATTGCCGACGTAGGAATCGAATTTTGCCTGGCTTCCCGTGACCCACAAGGCAACCCAACCAACGGCATTACCCGCACCAAAACCAATGTGCTCCAATTCTCTCCGATCCGGTCTATTTGTTACGCCGATCGCGGTGGGCAAGATGCCTGGGACACCCGACAATACCTGAATATCTGGGTCGGTGATATTTCCACTTCATTCCTGGGCGAGGCGAGTTTTCCGGGGATGGATATTCCTGAAGAAGACGGCATACGGATTCATTTTGAGGGATTTGGTACAATAGGCACCGCCGGTGCACCCCCTTATAATCTGGGGCGAACTGTGACGCATGAAATCGGGCATTATTTTAATTTATATCATGTGTGGGGGCAAAATATTAATG
>CAZGAU010000189.1:0-9563 GCA_964523725.1 uncultured Saprospiraceae bacterium | reverse complement strand
GATGTGCGGCTGACCCTGGTCAATGATGGCTCTACGCAACAGGTTTCCGAAGCTGAACTTGCATATTTGCGGCAAGCAATTCCCAACCTGACGCTCGTGACATACAGCCAAAATGGCGGCAAAGGACACGCCCTGCGCGAAGGCGTGCAGCATAGCCATAGCGATTTGTACATTTTCACGGATGTAGATTTTCCTTATACGCTGGAAAGTATGCTGGCGGTGGAAGCGGCGCTGCTGGAGCGGGGCGGTATCGCTGTGGGGCATCGGAATACTGAATATTATGTGCAAGTGCCCTGGTTTCGGAAGGTGTTGTCGAGGTCGTTTCGCTGGTTTATCCGGCAGCTGCTGAGCTTGCCGGTGGAAGACTCGCAATGCGGCTTGAAAGGTTTTGATGAAAAAGGCAGGGAAATTTTCCTGAAAACGACGATTGAGCGCTTCCTTTTTGACCTGGAATTTCTGGTTTTAGCCAATAAAAAAGTACCAATTTATCCAGTGCCGGTGCAATTGAAAGACGGTATTACCTTTACCACGATGAGCACGAAAATCCTGTGGCGGGAATCGCACAATTTCCTGAAAATCCTCTCCAAAAGGCTGCTGTGATCCTGATAAATTTAGATACAGTCCATTTTTCACCCCATCAATCTATTACCCCATCAACCATTTTCCTATTTTTGCCAAAATCTTTCCCACGCATGAAACTGCTGATAAAGCAAGTAAAAATTGTCGATCCAAATTCTTCGCACCGCGGTCAGACGCTGGATATCCTCATCGAAAACGGTATGATTCAACAAATTCAGGCGGATGTAAATAGTCCGGATGCGGAAATCCTGGATACCAAAGGCGCCTGTGTTTCGCCTGGCTGGCTGGATGTGGGCGTGCAGGCCTGCGATCCCGGCTTTGAGCATCGCGAGGATTTGCAATCGGCGGCGCGGGCTGCAGCGGCAGGTGGTTTCACGGCCATTGCGGTACAACCCAACACCGATCCGGTGGTTGATTCCAAATCGGAGGTTTTATACATAAAGAAAAACACGCAAGGTTTTCTGGTTGATTTTTACCCAATTGGCGCGGTTTCAGAGAATTGCGAAGGTAAGGACATCACCGAAATGCTGGACATGCACGCCGCCGGAGCCCTGGCTTTTTCGGATGGTAAAAAACCTTTGCAACACAGCGGTTTGATGCTCAAGGCTTTGCAATATGTGCTGGCATTTGATGGTGTGATTTTAAACCAGCCATTGGACAAATCCATTGCCGGCGACGGACAGATGCACGAAGGCATTGTAAGCACCATGCTGGGTATGAAAGGCATTCCAAATCTGGCGGAAGAATTGATGGTGGAGCGCGATTTGTACCTGTTGGAATATACCGGTTCGCGGTTGCATATTGCCAATGTAAGCACGGCGGACGCGGTGCAGCGCATTCGGGAAGCCAAGGCCAAGGGTTTAAAAGTAACAGCTTCGGTTGCCGCATTAAACCTGATGTTTGATGATGCCTCGGTTGCCGAATTTGATTCGAATTTCAAAGTAATGCCGCCCTTGCGTAGTGAAAGAGATCGCCAGGCGCTGATCGCGGGTTTACAAGACAGAACCATTGATTTTATTGCTTCGAACCACACGCCGATTGATGAAGAAGGCAAAAAACGGGAGTTTCCGTACACGAATTTTGGCGCCATTGGGCTGGAAACTGCATTTGCCACAAGCCGAACCGCTTTGAAAGAATTACTGGCCGTTGAACAATTGATCGAGCAACTTGCGATTCGGCCCAGAGTTGTTTTGGGGTTGAAAGTACCAGTGATCGAAGCTGGCCAAGTCGCCAATTTAACTGTATTCGACCCTGATCAAAGATGGACTTTTAGCGAGCGTGACGTGCGATCCAAATCAAAAAACTCACCTTTGATTGGAAAAGAGCTGACCGGGAGGGTTTTGGCGGTGGTAAACAATCATCAATCGGAAATTTTTGAGCGTCCATAGAAAAAAACTATGCGAACCAAGATTTTTTTCGCATTTTGAAGCTGAAAAAACCAATTCAATAACTGACTTTAAACCAATTTTTTATGAGCACCTTAGACACTCCACAAATGAATAATGTTTCTCCACGTCCAACGGGGATTCGGTATGGTTTTATTGCTGCTTTGATTTCTATTGCGCTCGGTCTGGTCGCATCTACCGCCGGTTTGATCGATTATACCCAACAAAACAGCGCAGGTAACTGGATTATTTCTCTTTTGAACTACGCTATTATCATCGGCGCTTTGGTCATGGGTATGAAAAAGCACCGCGAGGATCTGGGCGGTTACATGACCTTTGGGCAGGGATTCATGGTTGGCTTGTGGGCTACCCTGATCATGGCGGTTATTACGCTGGTTTGGACTTATATTAACTTCTCTTTTATCGAACCGGATGCCATTTCTACTATGATGGAAGCCAGTCGGGATCAAATGATTGATCGAGGGATGAACGATGAACAGATCGACCAAGCTATGCAGTTTACCGGCTGGATGATGAATCCCACCATGCTTTCGGTTTTCGGCGCTGTAGGCAGCCTGATCGGTGGTTTGATCATCAGCTTAATCGTGGCAGCTATCATGCAACGTAAACCACCGGTGGACGCAGCGGTGTGAAAAAATGTTGATTGAAAAATGTTTAATTGCGAAAAGTCGTTTTAATTAGCACTTTCAATCAAAATCAAGCGAATTTAAATGCAGAACAATATTGCCATAAAATACGGAATCATAGCAGGGGTGGGCGTTGTAGCCTACTTCCTGCTTTTTTATTTGACAAGTGTCGAGCTTTTTTTCAACCCGGTGGTCAACTGGGGGGTGCTGGTCGTTTACCTGGCGGGTATGGTGAAAGCATGCGCGGATCAACGCAAACTTCAGAAAGACTTTCCTTTCAAAGATGCACTGCGCACGGCTTTCCTCACTTTTGCCATTGCCAGCCTGGCTTTTTATATTTTTAACTATCTGTTATTCAATGTTATCAACCCCGATTTAGCCGAAGTACAAAAAGAAATTCTGGTAGAACAAATGGGCAAAATGGCTGGTCGGCTCCAACTATCCGAATTAAAAGACCAGATCAAGGAATTTGCCAAACAGGACTTTCGAATTACTATTCGCAACACGATGATGTCACTGGCGCAAAGCCTGATCGGCGGATTTGTATTGTCACTGGCGGTGGCGGGCTTAATGAAGCGTTGAGTTTTTTACAATATTCCGTTCCTTCAAAGCGCTGTCATTCCATTTTTTATACTTAAAATTGCCCTTGGGCGTTTTCAAACACAACGTCAATTGGGAAAATGGATATTTCTGTAATTATACCGTTATACAACGAAGAAGAATCGCTGCCGGAACTGGAAGCCTGGATTCGCCGGGTGATGGAGGAACATCATTTCAGTTACGAAATCATTATGGTGGACGATGGCAGCAAGGATCATTCCTGGCAGGTGGTGGAACGTCTCTCGGGGCAGAACCCAAGCGTACGGGGTATTAAATTTCGTAGAAATTATGGAAAATCCGCTGCATTAAACGTTGGTTTTCAAGCTGCTGAAGGCGATGTGGTCATCACGATGGATGCTGATTTGCAGGACAGCCCCGACGAGGTGCCCGAATTATACCGTATGATCACCGGAGATGGTTACGATATGGTTTCCGGCTGGAAAAAGAAGCGCTACGATCCGGTGTTGACCAAAAACCTGCCCAGCAAATTTTACAACTGGACCGCCCGGCGCATGACCGGCATTAAGCTGCACGATTTTAACTGCGGACTCAAAGCTTATAAAAACCGCGTGGTCAAAAGTATTGAGGTGTATGGCGATATGCATCGCTACATTCCGGTGCTGGTGAAATGGGCGGGTTTCAAGAAAATCGGCGAGAAGGTGGTGCAGCACCAGGAGCGCAAGTACGGCGTGACCAAGTTTGGCGTGGAGCGCTTTATTCGCGGGCCTTTGGACCTCTTGTCGGTGATTTTTATCTCCAAGTTTGGCAAGCGCCCGATGCATTTGTTTGGCATGTTGGGCACCCTGTTTTTCCTGGTCGGCTTTGCTATTCTGGCTTATCTGAGCATCGCCAAGCTGGTGTACCAGGAATACGGCATTACCGAACGTCCCTTATTTTTTCTTGGAATTCTGGCTTTAATCGTTGGTACACAATTATTTGTAACAGGATTTTTAGCAGAACTGATCACCCGCACCGCGCCGGATCGCAACCATTATCTGATCGAAAAAAATATTGGGCAAGGAGAAAGAAAACAAGTTAATTTGCAATAATTCTTAATGCATAATACCCCAAACATTATGGAATTCCACTTTAAGCAAACGCCCGATCACTTGTACGATTTTACCATGCACCACTGGAAAAACAGCCGGATGGTGCGGCTTTTACTGATATTGTTAGCTATTTTGATTGTCACCAATGTGGTGATGAAACTTTCGGAAGGTACGGAAGCGTTTACGATTGCTTTGCTCTCCTGGCTGCTCCCGCTGCTTATCATTACGGCTCTCATGGCTTTTCTGCTACGGTTTCTGCTGAAACGCAGATTTAATCATCCCAAAAACCAGCCATTATTTACCGGAGATCGTCAGGTCAGTTTGCTGGATAATGAGGTCAAAGTAAAAACACCGGTTACCGAGAGTATTTTTAAATGGGAAACCGTGACCAAACTGGAAGAATCTGCCATGAGTTATTTTATTTACATGGGCAATTACACGGCGATCATCGTCCCGAAGAGTGCCTTTTTAAATGACGGGGAACGCATTAAATTTGAGGAGCTTATATATGAGAAAATCAACAGATAAAATGACATCTGTTTCAGAATTACAGCTCGTGGATTCAGGAATTAAAAGTGTGGTGATTTTGTCTCCGGCGCATCCCTTGCGCGGCGGCATCGCAGCTTTGTCGGAGCGGTTGGCCCAGGAATTACAACATCATGATGTACATGTAATTATTTACTCATTTAGTTTGCAATATCCAAAATTTTTGTTTCCCGGAAAAACCCAATTGACCGATGATCCCGCGCCTAAAGGGTTGGAAATCAGGACACTGGTCAATTCTGTTAACCCCCTCAACTGGATTCGGGTAGGCCGCATGATCCGGCGAGCGCGCCCGGATTTACTGCTCATTCGCTACTGGTTGCCGTTTATGGGGCCCTGCCTGGGTACGATTGCGCGGATTGTCAAAAAAAATCATTATACCAAAATTATTGCAATTACCGATAATATGATACCCCATGAAAAACGCCCCGGAGATCGGTTGCTGACCAATTATTTTGTACAATCCGCGGATGCGTTTGTAGTCATGTCAAAATCAGTTAAAGAAGATTTAAAATATTTTACCAAAACAAAACCAGCTGTTTACTCGCCACATCCGGTGTATGACAACTATGGCGAGCCCGTAGAGCACGAAGCAGCCAAAGCCTTTTTAAAGCTTTCGCAAAACGGTAAATATTTGCTGTTTTTTGGTTTTATACGGAAATATAAAGGTCTGGATCTATTGCTCGAAGCGATGGCGGATGAGCGCTTGCAAAATATTGGGGTTCAATTGATTATAGCTGGTGAATTTTATGAAAGCGCCGATCAGTATTATAATATAATCGAAAAACATAATTTAAAAAACCGGGTCGTTTTGCACACCGATTTTATACCCAATGACCGTGTAAAATATTATTTTGGAGCGGCTGACCTAGTGGTTCAACCTTACCGTTCGGCAACGCAAAGCGGCATTTCGCAGCTTGCTTTTCACTTTGAAAAACCGATGGTGGTAACGAGGGTCGGCGGCTTGCCGGAAATCGTGCAACACGGCGAAGAAGGCTACGTAGTAGATATTGATCCTCAGGCGATTGCGGATGCAGTTGTTGACTTTTATGAAAATAACCGGGGAGCGAAATTGCAGGAAGGCATGCGTGCCGGTAAGCAGCGCTACCAATGGAGCGCTATGGTGTCGGGTATTCAGGAGTTATTTAAAAAGCTAAATAATGGCTAAAAGAAATGTAAAAAATCCGGCGGCGGAAATGCATGTAGATAATGACGTGATGCTGCGGGCTTCGGCGATTGCGGCGGTTTTGCTGGGTATCGTCCTGGCGCTTTCGTATTTATTTATGCCGAAATTATTGGGTACAACCAAATTTGCCCGGGCGGCGCAGGTGGGACTGGAATTGTTTGCGATCTGGTTGGTGATTACCAGTACCATTCGCAGCATTCATCACTTGCGCGAGGCGATTCCCAGCTACAAACTCCTGCTGGCGGGCTGCATGACCGCGGTAGCCGGACCCATCTTGCGGGAACTGGTGCTGCGCGTGATCGCCATTTTTTCTGAGCAAATTACTTTTGAAAAATATAATTTCACGGGCTTACTCTTCTTCGCGGGCTTAGGCTTGCTGGCGGCGAGTATTGCCACTATTCGATTGCGCATCAAAAACCGGGCATTGGGCAATATGCTGGAGCTGGCATTAATTGCATTAATCGCGTTTCTGTTTTTTTATTATATGAAGTAAATAAAAGTGTGAAAAGTGTGGCGCATTTCCAAAATGTGCTACACATATTGGCGTAAAACTTAATATTGGTGTAATATTTTTAATAAAAACCCTCTCAACCAAACAAACTTTATCAACCTTTCAACCATCATAATGAATCCACGAATAAAAGAAATGATCGCACAGAGCATTGCGGTCAAAGAGGCGGTGCTGGCGGATGAAACCTTGCTGGCGACGGTCGAAAAAGTAGTACAAATCTGCCTCGAAACCTTCAGAAATGGCGGGAAAGTGCTGTTTTGCGGCAATGGCGGCAGCGCAGCGGATGCCCAGCATTTGGCAGCGGAATTGTCAGGGCGGTTTTATTTCGATCGGGAGCCTTTGTTTGCGGAAGCGTTGCATGTAAATACGAGCTTTGTAACGGCAGTAGCCAATGATTACAGCTACGAAGAGGTGTATGCGCGTATGATCCGGGCGGCGGGTCGCGAGGGCGATGTGCTGTTTGCAATGTCCACCTCCGGAAATTCGCCGATTATAATCCGAGCTGTTGAAGACGCGAAAAAAGCGGGCATGACCGTGGTTGGCATGACTGGCGAAACCGGCGGAAATATGCGCAATCTCTGTGATTGGCTGATTAATATTCCTTCTCGTGATACGCCGCGTATCCAGGAGTGCCACATGATGCTCGGGCATTTGATGTGCGAATTGATTGAAAGTGAGTTATTTAAACATTAACCAGTGGGTAATAAGCAGTTAGTAAAACTAAATAAATCCTGGACTTTATTTCTCGATCGTGATGGTGTGATTAATCATCGTTTAAAAGATGATTATGTAAAAAACTGGTCGGAATTTCAGTTTGAACCCGGCGTACTGGAGGCAATTGCTTCATTTTCAAAGGTTTTTGGGCGAATTTTCGTCGTGACGAATCAACAGGGCATCGGTAAAAATATTATGAGTGAAGATGATTTACTAAATATTCATCATAAAATGCTAGCCAAAATTGAGGCTGCCGATGGTAAAATTGACCGGGTTTATTGCTGTCCACATTTGCGCACCGACGATTGCAACTGCCGGAAACCCCGGATTGGTATGGCTTTGCAGGCTAAAGAAGACTTCCCTGAAATTGATTTTTCCCGATCGGTCATGGTGGGTGATACGCCTTCCGATATTGAGTTTGGCAAGCGCGCCGGCATGCACACGGTGTTTATTTCCAAAGAAGAAAACCCGCCGCCGCATACCGAATTTCATTTCCCGTCTTTACACGCTTTTGCAAAATATTTAGTTGAAATATTACATCAAGATTAATTAAATATCACTTCTGTGGCGCCATAGCCATAACGGGGATGATATTCATTTTTGAAAGTTTTTACTTCCCGCATTTGCAACAGCCTGGTAGCGATGGAGTTACGAAGTCGTCCCGCGCCCACGCCATGGATTACAAATACCCGCTCGACGCCCAGGCGGAGCGCCTGATCGATGTATTTTTCAAAATATTCCAGCTGAATGGCCAGTATCTCCGCGTTGTTGAGTTTTTTGTAATTGGGAGCTATTTTTTCAATATGTAAATCTATTTCCGGCTGAAATTCAGCTAGTTGTACTACTTCGTGGTGGTCTTCCTGCTCGAGCCAGGTCGTGGTGGGCTTTGCTACTCGTTGGGTATAACTTTTTAAATCCTCGCCGGTTTTTTCTTTGGTCGCCTCCTGTTGCAGATTTTCAAAAAGCTTAAACAAGTGCACCTGCCGGTTGAGCAGGGGAGCGGTTTTTACTTTTGTAAAAAAGCTTTTGGGCTTGATTTTCAGGTTTTTATACAGAGATTCGCCGACGCCTTCTGTAGTGATAAGCCGGCACTCCATATCAAAAACCGGCGCATCATTGAGTTGGTCATAAGGCAATTCCCCAATTTTCAAAGTGGAAACAGCGGCAAGTTTGCCATTATCGGATTTTAATACGCCACTCGAAAGTGACAGCTCATAATCAAATAATACATCATATCTCGTGTCATTAAGTAAATATATGTAATATTTTTCAGTCGTACCATCATGGCGGAACATAGGTTCGAAAGCCAGCTGAATACCCTGGCTTTTCAGGATCGCGTACTGAATATCAGCCTTGGGACGCTGAGGCGCCGCGGGGATTTTTTCCTGTTTGCCCTGCACGATTTTGGCTTTCACCTTCGGTGATTCCTCCTCCACGCGCGCCAAATCCTCCGGAAAAACCGGGATTTCCATATCATCGCCTACCACACGCACCTGGATCATGCCGCCCTCCAGCCAGTGCGTGACCACTGCCAGATCGCCCGTGTGTACCAATTTTACCTTTGTGCCGATTGCAAAAACCACTTTTGAAATGCGATTTTAGATTAATAAAGTACAAATATTATTGAAATTTTTTCTCTTTCTTAGCTTCTTAAAAACACCTACATTTGAAGGTCGTTCAAAGTTAGATAAAAATTGATGAATATACGCTGGAAAATTGCACAGGCAGCTGAAATTCATTGGTGGCGGCGGTATTTGCGCACCAAAGATCAAGCGGCATACCGGGTTGCGAAGCAAACATACTGGCATCGGGTGCTGGATCAATTGGAAATAAAACCTCAGGCTGGCGATCACATCCTGGACGCGGGCTGTGGGCCGGCCGGCATTTTTATGATACTAAATGAAAATCAGGTAGATGCAGTTGATCCGTTAATCAATCGGTACGAATATTTACCTCATTTTAATAAAAATGACTTTCTAAACGTCCGTTTTATTAACAAACCTTTAGAATTATTTAATAGTGAGTCGACTTATGATATTATTTTTTGCATGAATGCCATCAATCATGTCGCGGATTTACATAAAAGTCTGGATAACCTAATCGCAGCGCTGGCTCCGGGCGGACGGTTGGTACTGGCGGTCGACGTACATCGCCACGATTTTTTAAAATCGATTTTCAGAATAATTCCCGGTGATATTTTACATCCGCATCAAGATAGCCTCGAGGATTACCTTCAGCTATTGAAACAACGCGATGGTCTGGTTTTGAAAACCATTTGTCTGAAACCAGGATGGATTTTTGATTATTTCGCGATTATTGCAACAAAATGAGATGCCAGACGCCAAGTTT
>CAZGAU010000188.1:0-9593 GCA_964523725.1 uncultured Saprospiraceae bacterium | reverse complement strand
CTGCGTCCAGAAAACGTTGTACACTTGCATTGAAACAGTCTTCGCTAACAAATTCTCCAAGCAACATGCGTTGCCCGACAAACCGTTGCTTGACCCGATCCTGAGGCGCAGCATAGTGCGCACGCACCACTCCGGAGATATCAAAATCATAGGGCACGGGGATATAAGCACCTCCTTTTAGTGGCTGCAGCAATTTGGCATTATGTAAAGCCGAAATATCCCAGTCAACGTTACCAATCATGTATTCATACAACAATAAATCAGCATGTACATCAGGATGCAAAGCGCTTGTAGTACGAAGCCGGGCTTCACTTTCTCGACAATTCAACCGCATAGCCAGGGCATCGGTCGGCTCAATCAAAAAAGCCAGGTTTTCCGCGAACAATTCACCTTTTTCATCCAGGTATCGAACATTCAATAATTGTACCCGAAAGCTGTATTCTGTGATGAGATTGTATAACTTATACGTTAAAAATTCCTTTGCTACATTTTGGTCGCTTCTACTCAGGTTTGAACAATGAGTAACCATTTTGATCTCATCAATCTCCGGTACAAAATTTTCCGTTTGCAGGTTTTTTTTATTAAAGTCCAGTTTCAAAGGAGGAAATCCGCAGATGTCGAGGCGCAATTTACCACGGGTTCTCACTTTAATCGAACGCGTAATCATCTCACCATTAGCACGTTGGTAAGTAATACTTGCCGGAAATTTCTCCTGCTTGTTTTTTTGCCGGATGATTTTTTTGCAGTCAAATTGAAGTGTAATTTCCAGAATTTTATCTGGCTGGTAAAAATCTTCGAAGATAGCCTTCGTGATTGTGGAATCATTCGCTTGAAGAGCGGTAAAAAAAAATAAAATCAGGCTGACTAGGGATAGGTGGCGTTTCATTTACTTCGTTTTTGTTCTTAAATTGCAACAGTAAATTTAAATGAAATTTACACTTTTTTATTGAGGATCTTCCGTTTTTAAGACGATGATTATTAAAAGCTTAGACAAAGGTTACATTAAATTTAAAAAACGAACCTGCTGTAATATCATGAATATTGAAACTTTTCGCGATTACTGCCTCCGCAAAAAAGGAGTAGAAGAGACCTTTCCCTTCGATGAGCAGACGCTTGTTTTTAAAGTCATGGGTAAGATGTTTGCACTTACCGGGCTGGAACATGCAGAATTTACCGTCAATTTAAAATGCGATCCCGACCGGGCGCTGGAATTGCGCGAGCAACACCCGGAAATTAAACCCGGCTGGCATATGAGCAAAACGCACTGGAATACCGTTTCTTTTGAAGGCAGCCTTGATGATGCTTTTTTATGCGAATTAATCGACCACTCTTACGAATTGGTTGTCAACAGTTTAACCAAAAAATTGCGCACTGAATTGGAAAACCTTTGAACTTTGAACCTCAAACTACAAAAACTTGCAACTTTGAACCTCAAACTTTTAAACTTTTGAACACCAACAACACTTCCAACTTCCAACTTCCGCCCTCCGACTTTATTATCGTTGGTCAGGGCATCGCGGGCACACTCCTTGCTTATTCCCTTATAAAATCTGGCAAAAATGTATTAGTCATTGATAACCACCATATTGGCTCATCTTCCAAAGCCGCTGCGGGCATCATCAACCCCATTACCGGACGCAAATATGTCAAATCCTGGCGGATCGATGATTTATTGCCATTTGCCAGACAAATCTATCAGGAACTTGAAGCATTGCTTGGCATTGAATTTTACCATGAACGCAATGTCATTCGCACCATGTCCAACGCAAAAGAGCTCAACGACTGGTCGCTGCGCACGCTGGAACCGGGCTATGCAAAATACATTTCCGATGAGGTAGAATTGGGCAATTACAAAGACAAAACCGCACCGGCTTTCGGTTACGGTGAAGTGCTGCACGGCGCACAGGTGGATTTACCGCTTTTGATTGAATCTTTTAAGCAGTATTTAGCGAAAGAGAATAGAATTTTGAATGAAATATTCGATTTTGAGCAAATTATTATAAAACCAGATCATGTTCGATATAAAGAACTAAATGTGAATAAAATAATTTTCTGTGAAGGCGGAAAAGCCAGGGAAAATCCTTATTTTAATTATTTACCTTTTCATGGCGACAAGGGTGAGGCTTTGATCGTGCGCATACCGGACGCGAATTTTGAGAAAATGCTCAAGCAACAGATTTTTATCGTGCCGCTGGATACCAAACATGCCGGGTTTGATGGACGTGGCATGTCTAATCTTTATTGGATCGGCGCCACTTATGAACGGCATTATACCGATGAACAACCCAGCGACAAAGGTTTTCAATATTTACACGATCATTTAAAAGATTTACTAAAAGTGCCTTTTGAGGTTGTTCAACACCTTGCAGCCGTGCGTCCCACCGTACGCGACCGCCGGCCTTTTCTGGGATTACACCCGCAATTTCCACAACTCGGCATTTTTAATGGTCTGGGCACCAAAGGCGCTTCCCTCGGTCCTTACTGGGCAAAGCATTTTGCAGCGTTTTTGGTAAATAAAAAAAAGCTTGACGAAGAGGTTGATATTCAGCGATTTGAAATAAAACCTTAACTTGTTTGCGGAATTATTACATCCCATTAAATACAGCAATTCCGAGTGGACTGAAATAATATAGCACAAATTCTAAAAAAAACAGCCAGAAACGCAATAAATCAAAGGCTTTACACCTTTCAATTGAAGCGTGAACATATTCTAATAATCAATAAGTTACAGGTTATTAAAAACCTGAACCTCGACCGCAGGCCCCCTGCGCAAAACCTGAACCAATATTATGAAATACTTTGCAGTTGCTTTATTCCTGACTTTTTCTCTGGCCCTGGTTGCTCAAAACGAAACCAACATGCTCTCCTTTACAAAAAATAAGTACGAACAAGCATGGAAAACGATTGATTCCCTGGAGCAGCAAGGGCTCCCGCAGTCTGCTTTGGCGGAAGTGGAACAACTCTACCAACGCGCCAAACGGGAAAACAATCCTTCCCAGATCATTAAAACCCTAATCTACAAGCAAAAATACCAAAGCCAACTCGAAGAAGACGGCGACGTAAAAGTGATCGAACGATTGCAGGCAGAACTGGCAACTGCGGACTTTCCGGTGAAGCCGATCCTGCAGTCCATGCTGGGCGAATTGTATCGTAATTACCTGAATATGAATCGTTGGCGCCTGAGCGGCCGCACCGAAATTGCCGATAACCGACCAGAAGACATTCAAACCTGGAGCGCTGAACAACTCATGGAAGAAAGCTCCAAATTATATTTGGCAGCTTTGGCAGATTCGCGCATCAAGCGGGTTCCCTTGTCTGAATTGGATGCGATTACCATTAAAGGCACGAATAGCGAAGGGCTCTGGCCCACACTTTATGATTTTCTGGCGCACCGGTCGATCGATCATTTTACCAATGAAGCTTCGTACCTCAATGAACCGGCGTATCAGTTCAACATCGACCAGCCAGAGGCTTTCGCGGATGTAGCGGTTTTTACAGAATTTGTTTTCAAGAACAAAAACGCTGAGTCCTTTAAATATCAAGCTTTACAGCTATTTCAGGAGCTTTTGAACTATCATTTGAATGATACCGAGCCAAAAGCTTTGATTGATGTGGATTTGAAGCGTTTGCAATTTGTACACAATAATGCGATTGTAGCGAATAAAGATGAACTTTATCTGGAAGCCCTGGATCGACTGGTGAACAAGCACCGCGCACACCCCTCGGCAGCGGAGGTGATTTATCGCGTTGCTTATTTTCATTTTGAAAAAGGACAACAATATCAGCCTGGTCCGCTCGCAGAAAAATATCGCTTGGAGTTCAAAAAAGCCAAGGAAATCTGTGATCAATGCATAGGAGTTTATCCTAATACGTTTGGCGCGAAACAATGCCAGTGGCTGAATGCGCAGATTCAAAGAAAAGAACTGAGTGTTCAAATCGAAGACGTCAATTTGCCGGATCAGCCCATGCTTGCTTTCGTACGCTATCGCAATCTCTCGCAAATCTTTTTCCGGGCAGTGAAATTGAGCGAATCGGACGAAGAAAAACTTAGAAGCCTGGATAATGAAGAAACATTAGAATTTCTAATCAAGCGTAAATCGTTCAGGGATTGGTCGGTAAAACTGCCCAACGACAGGGATTTTCAAAATCATTCCACCGAAATTGCCATTGACAAACTGCCCATCGGACATTACGCGATCCTGGCTTCGGATAATAAAAAGTTTAATGCCAAAGGTGGCGCTGCGGGTTACATGATCTCGCAGGTGTCCAATCTGGCGTATATGCAGCGCGTGCAAGAGGGCGGCAGTTATGAATTCGTGGTGGTCAATCGCGAAAGCGGTGAACCCATGCCGGGCGTTCAGGCAGAATTTTTCAAAGCCGAGTACACACGGCGCAACCAGCAGGAACGCACCAGCATTGCCAAGGGACGCAGCGACGAAAATGGCTTTATCCGCACCAATCTGCCGACCAACACGAGCTTTTCAATCCGGTTGATGAAGGAAAATGATATCCTGGATTCCAAACAATCATATTATAGTTATTATTATTCTTCCACCGAACGGAAGTCTTATAAACAAACGCATTTTTTCCTGGACCGCACCATTTACCGCCCCGGTCAAACGGTATATTTCAAAGCTTTGGTGACGGAGAAAAGCGCCAATGACATGCCGCGCATTCTGCCGAATGAAGCGGTAATAATCACTTTTTACGATGCTAATTACCAGGAAGTGAGCAAGTTAGAATTACGCACCAATGAATTTGGCACCGTAAACGGTTCATTTACAGCACCTAAAAGCGGCTTACTGGGGCAAATGCATTTGGCAGCTGACACCGACGAAGGCGAGATTTATTTCAACGTGGAAGAGTACAAGCGCCCGAAATTTGAGGTAGTCATGCAACCTTTGGAGCAAGGCTACGCGCTTGGTGATTCGGTGGAAGTTTCTGGCACCGCGAAAGCTTATGCCGGCAGCAATGTGAACGGCGCGACCGTACGCTACCGCGTGACCCGCGAAGTCCGTTATCCCTGGGAACCCTGGTGGCTCTGGCGGCGCGGCGGCTATCCTGGCTCCAGCGAAACGACCGAGATCGCGAACGGTGAAACCACGACTGATGGCAACGGCGAGTTTACAATTGATTTCCTGGCAATTCCGGATTTGACGGCGGATACGACGCGTAATCCGATGTTTGTGTTTAATGTGTCCGTGGATGTGATCGATATTACCGGCGAAACCCATTCAGCAGAGAAGACACTAAACCTGGGCTACCTCACGCTGCAAGCGGATTTGACCGTGCCGGAGCGCATTGATCGGAACAATTCGCCTTTGCTGAGAATTTCCACCACCAACCTCGACGGGCAGCCCGAACCGGCGCAGGGAAACATTACGATTCAGCGTTTGCAAAAGCCAGAGCGCACGTTTATTCAGCGTTATTGGGAGCAACCCGATCGTTATGTGTTAAACAAAGACCAATTCTACAAGCTGTTCCCGCATTATCCTTATCAGAATGAGGATGAGCCGCAGCACTGGGAAAAAATTACAGAAATTTATAATACAAATTTTGATACAAAACAGTCGGATTCGCTGCAACTCAATATGCGTAACTGGGAAGTCGGGCATTACGCGATCACGCTTAATACAAAAGACGCTAACGGCAAGCCCATTACCGTGACCAAATTTTTTGCTTTGCACGATGCTCAAACGCAGCAGATTCCGGCGCATACCCTGCAATGGCAAAAGCTGAACAAACAGACCTTTGAGCCAGGCGAGCAAATGCAAATTCATTTGGCCACAACCGAATCGCCGCTGCATATTTTATACGATCAGAGCAATCGCAGCACCTCCGCCGATAGCCGCTGGCTGCGCATTAACAACTGGGAAACAGTTACTTACAACGTTTCCGAAGCCGATCGCGGCAATCTGAGTTACGAATTAAATTTTGTAAAATACAATCGCTTTTTCCACGAGCAAACCTTTGTGCAGGTACCCTGGTCGAACAAGGATTTGACTATCGAATACAGCACTTTCCGCGATAAGCTTAAGCCCGGGCAGGAGGAAGAATGGCGCATCAAGATCAGCGGAGCGCAGAAGGAGCAGGTCGCCGCCGAAATGGTCGCCGCGATGTACGATGCCTCGCTCGATGCGTTGACATCTCCCAATGATTGGTCGCGATCTTTTTATCCGACATTCTATTACAGCCGCCGCGATTCCTGGAGCGCGACTTTATTTGGCACCGAATACCTGAATCTACGCGCCCGCGAATGGCAACCCGAGGTGCAGTTTGATGGTCGCACGTATCCTAATTTGAACTGGTTCAATTATTATCTTGGAAGTGGCAGATATAATTATGATATGGTAGTGCAAAGATCGACAGTAATGGCGGCGCCCGCTGCGGCAAATGAAGCTTTAACTTATGATCGTGAAACTTATGCTGAAGAATCCTTAACGCTTACGTCCAAAGAAGCAAAATCGCCACCGCCACCACCGCCGGCTGTTGAAGAAGTCTCTGAGGAACCATTAACACCTCCTCAACCCGTTCGCACCAACCTCAAGGAAACCGTCTTTTTCCTGCCGGAATTACAGACCGACGCCGAGGGCAATGTAATTATTAAATTCACCATGAACGAAGCGCTGACTCGCTGGAAATTCCTGGCTTTTGCGCATACCAAGGATTTGAAATTTGCCTCGTCTCAGCGTGAAATCGTTACCCAGAAGGAATTGATGGTGTTGCCTAATCCGCCGCGGTTCATGCGCGAGGGCGATGAGATTTACTTTACAGCCAAAGTGTCGAATTTATCCGAACAGCCTTTAGCCGGCAAAATCCGCCTGGAATTGTTCGACGCCATTACCATGCAACCCGTTGCGGATAAATTGGGTTTGAAACAACAAGAACTCGACTTTTCAACTAAAGCCGGGCAGTCCGACGCAGCGGAATGGCGTTTGCAGGTGCCTTTCGGCGACATTTCTGCTTTAACGTGGCGGGTAACCGCTCAATCCGGGAATTTCTCGGATGGGGAAGAAAGCAGTTTGCCAATTCTGACCAACCGCATGCTGGTGACCGAGACCTTGCCGATGCCGGTCCGTGCCGGTCAGACGAAAGAATTTACCTTGACCAATTTGCGGCAAGCAGGCGATTCAAAATCCCTGGCGCATGAGGCGCTGACCCTTGAATTTACTGCCAACCCAGCCTGGTACGCGGTGCAAGCCCTCCCCTACCTCATGGAGTATCCGTACGAGTGTGTCGAGCAGGTGTTCAATCGCTATTATGCCAATGCCCTCGCGGCTTCTGTGGCAAATTCCACCCCGAAGATCAAGCAGATTTTTGAACGCTGGAAAAACACGGATGCACTCGAAAGCAATCTGATGAAAAATCAGGAGTTGAAAACCGCATTACTCGAAGAAACGCCCTGGGTACTGGAGGCGCAGAGCGAAGCCCAGCAAAAGAAGAATATCGGCATATTATTTGACCTGATGCGCCTGAGCGAAGAGCAAGCCGCTACTTTGAATAAAATCGCTGAGCAGCAGCAGGAAGACGGCGGTTTCTCCTGGTTCCCTGATGGTCGTAGCAATTGGTACATCACGCAATATCTGGTGGAAGGATTCGGGCATCTGGATAACCTTCGGGCTGGCAATTTACAGGATAACCCAACCGCATATCAAATTATCGGCAAGTCTATTCAATTCATTGACAATAGATTAGCAGAAGCTTACACCGAACTTGAAAAACAAGTCAAAGACGGCGATGCCAAATGGGAAGACGATCACCTGAGCAATATTGCGATTCATTATCTCTACGCGCGGAGCTTTTTCAAACAGTTTCCAATCGAAAATGAAGTGACGAAAAAAGCCCAGGAATATTACCTCTCACAAGCTGAGAAATACTGGCTGAACAAAGGCATTTACGAAGAAGGATTGTTGGCACTGTCCACGCATCGCTGGAACAAAGCAACCACGGCGGAGACCATCGTCAAATCCCTGCGGGAGCGTGCTTTACGCAGCGAAGAATTAGGTATGTATTGGAAATACAACGCCGGTTATTTCTGGCATCAAATGCCGATTGAAACCCATGCTTTGATGATTGAAGTTTTCTCGGAAGTAGCCAAGGATAATGAGGTTGTCGATGAGCTTCGCGTCTGGCTCTTAAAGAATAAGCAAACCAACAGTTGGGAAACCACCAAAGCCACGGCCGCCGCGGTGTATGCGCTTTTGATGAACGGCAGCGAATGGATTTCCGATACAGAGCAGGTGGACATTTCCTTCCCGGATATGAAACGCAGGGAGAGTAAGCAAACCATCGCCACAGCGCAGCAGACCGCCGAGCCGGGCACGGGCTATTTCAAAACCAGTTGGGAAAGCAATGAAATCAGCACCGCTATGGCGACCGTGAAGGTGAAAAATACCGGCAAAACCATCGCCTGGGGAAGTTTGTACTGGCAATATTTTGAAGATTTGGATCAGATCAAGAAATTCAAGGAAACGCCCTTAAACATTGACAAACAAGTCTTTAGAGAAGCCTACACCGACAAGGGACCGGTTTTGAAAAAAATCACCGAGCAGGATCCATTGGAGCCGGGCGATAAATTGATTGTAAGAATCGAGCTTCGCGTTGATCGCGACATGGAATTCATTCACCTCAAGGATATGCGCGCCAGTGGACTGGAACCGATCAATGTGCTCAGCGGCTACCGCTGGAAAAATGGACTAGGCTACTACGAAAGCACCGGCGATGTAGCGACCAACTTTTTCATGGATTATTTGCCCAAAGGCACCTACGTATTCGAATATCCGCTGCGCGTGGTGCATAAAGGCGATTTTTCCAACGGCATTACCAGCATTCAGTGCATGTATGCGCCGGAGTTTGCGAGCCATTCGGAGGGAATACGACTGACGGTTGGGAAAGTGAAAAATTGAGGACTTGAAAGCTTATTTAATTTAGCGAAACTTAAAAGTTTTTAAATTTGTAGCACTACAAAATGCAATGTAATGAAAACTTTAAGTATAAATATTACAGAAAAAGAATTTGACCAGTTTGGCTTTCCATCAGAAAAAATGTCCTTTGAGGAAATGATCAAATTGATCAAAAAGAAAATGGTCAGAGAGGCGCTGGAGAAAACCCGTACAGCAGCAGAGGAAGCTGGGATCGATGATATGACCATGGAAGAAATCAATGAGGAAATTCGGGCGGTGAGAAATGCAAAAACTCGTAATTGATACCAATGTAATCGTATCTGCATTGATTTCCCGTCAAGGAATTCCTGCAAAAATCATCGACGAATTGGTACTTGAAGATAAAGTTACTGTTTGCTTGTCTGTAGATATTTTACAGGAGTATATTGATGTTTTAAACAGGAATAAATTTTTAAAAATAAGACATTTTAAACAAAATGCAGTCATTTTTCTGAGTTACCTCGATGAATTCGCAGATTATTTCGAGACTGACGAAAAAGTAAATATACTTAGCGATGCAGATGATAATAAATTCCTGGATTTGGCTGCTGCTGCAAAAGCTGATTATATTATTACCGGAAATACAAACGATTTTAATATTCAGGAATTCAAAGGAACTAAAATTGTAACGCCTTCAGACTATTGGAATAA
>CAZGAU010000187.1:0-9595 GCA_964523725.1 uncultured Saprospiraceae bacterium | reverse complement strand
CAGAAGCGTGCTGCCAAAAGTAAACTAGGACTATGGATTTTCTGGAAAATGTAAGGCTGGCGCTCCGTTCTATCCGCTCCAATATGCTCCGGGCGGTGCTTACCCTCATGATCATTGCCTTCGGCATCATGGCATTGGTGGGAATTCTCACTGCGATTGACAGCGCGATTTACTCCCTGAGTGACAATCTTTCTTCGCTTGGCGCTAATACCTTTGATGTAGATCCCAAGAGCAGCCGGGGCCGCCGAGATGGGGTGCAGGATAAACGGGGTGAGAATTTTACGTTCAAACAGGCGATGGATTTCAAGGATCGCTACGAGTTTCCGGCCAGAGCTTCGGTTTCCATGTTTTGTTCTAGTTCCGCGACGGTCAAATATGGCGACGAGAAGACAAATCCCAACGTTTATGTTTTTGGCATAGATGATAACTACCTGGATGCCAAGGGTTTTGAAATAGAAATTGGACGCGGGTTTTCGCAGCGCGAAGTGATGAATGGTGGCTATATCACCATTGTAGGTATGGATGTTGTAAAAAACCTTTTTGATAATAAGCCCGAGAAAGCACTCGACCAGATCATTTCTTTAGGAAATATCAAATTGAAAATCATTGGCGTTTTGAAAAAGCGCGGTTCCAGCATGAACCAGAGCGAAGACCGGCGCATTCTGATTCCATTGCAAACCGGCAAGCGCTACTATGGCAGCGACAATACCAATTATAATATCCTGGTAGCTGTGAATGACGCCACTCAGATCGACAATGCGGTAGCCGAGGCCACTGGCTTGCTGCGCAATATCCGCCGCCTGAAAGCCGCTGAGGAAAACGATTTTGAGATCACCAAAAGCGATAGCTTGATTGGTATAATTAAAGAGAATACGGTCTATTTCCGGCTTGCGGCCATTGGTATCGGTTTGATCACACTGATTGGTGCTGCCATTGGTTTGATGAATATCATGCTGGTATCGGTGACCGAACGTACCAAAGAGATTGGCATTTCCAAAGCCATCGGCGCTACCCGCAAAAATATCATGACCCAGTTCCTGACTGAAGCGGTGCTGATTTCCTTGCTCGGCGGTTTGTTTGGTATCATTCTGGGTGTTTTGATTGGAAATATCGTGACCTACCTTATGGGTGGCAACTTCCTGTTCCCTTGGGTCTGGATTACCATTGCCATCATCACCTGTACCGCAGTAGGACTTATTTCCGGCTTGTACCCGGCGCTGAAAGCTGCCAGACTGGATCCGATCGAATCACTCCGCTACGAATAAACGAGGCGCGTGAATGGTGATTTGTGGAGCAGATTCCGCTAAGTCTTGTTATCTTTCGCCGAACTAACGGAATCCGCACGGATCACCATTCACAGATCACGTTTCCACCGAATGAACCGGGAATTTCTCATCAATATTATTTTCCTGTTGTTTGTCAATCTGCTGATCAAGCCCTTCTATATCTTTGGTATCGAACGGGTTATCCAGAATCGTGTGATAGAAGGCGACTACGGTTTGTATTTCAATCTCTTTAGCTTTGCCCTCATATTTCAGATAATCAACGACTTAGGTATTCAGTTTTATAATAATAGAAACATTGCCCAGCACGGTCATTTGCTGGCAAAATACTTTCCGGGCATGCTCCTGCTCAAGGCTCTGCTGGGGTTGGTGTACTTTATAGTGCTGGTGATCGTTGCACAACTTTGGGGCTATGAAATTGAAATCTATAAACTCCTTTTACCTATTGGTTTGAATCAACTACTCACTTCGCTGATTCTCTTTCTGCGGTCCAATGTTTCCGGGCTGGCCTTGTATCGCACCGACAGTTTTATTTCCGTGCTGGACCGGCTTCTGTTGATCGGCATCTGCGGGTCTTTGCTGATAACCATGCCGGTCTTTAAAATCGAATGGTTTGTCTATGCCCAAACGGTCAGTTTGACGATTACAGCGCTGGTGGCGTTTTTCTCCTTTCGCTCCAGGCTTGGAAAAATTCGTTTCCGCTGGCGTCCGGCTTTGTTGTTATTGATTTTGAAAAAAAGCTACCCTTATGCACTCGCGGTATTCCTGATGGCTACCTACACCCGCCTCGATGGGGTAATGATCGAACGCCTGCTGCCCAACGGCAGAATCGAAGCAGACATTTACGCCTCTGCGTACCGCCTGCTCGAAGCCGCCAGCATGCTGGGCTTTTTATTTGCGGGGCTGCTGCTGCCTATGTTCGCTCGCATTTTAAAAGAACGGCAAGCGATAGAGCCCTTGCTGCGGTTTAGTTTGCAAATCATTTGGGCGGGCGCGGTGACCATTGCCGTGACGCTGTTTTTCTTTCAGGAACAGATCATGGTCGCGCTGTACGATAATGGCAGTGCTTATTCCGGGCAGATTCTGGGTATCCTGATCATTGGTTTTATTGCCGTTTCCTGCACTTACATTTACGGTCCCTTGCTTACCGCAAATGGCAGCCTGCGACAGATGAATTACATTTTCATCACCGGTGTTGTGCTGAATATCACCTTAAACCTAATCTTGATCCCCAAATATGGCGCCCTGGGCGCAGCAATCGTCACCAGCATCACCCAGTTTTTTGTCGCCATTGCTGAAGCTTGGCTCGCGCATCGAATTTTACATTTGAAGTTGGACTTCCGCGTGACCACACGGCTCCTGATCTTCCTGATCCTCTCTATTTTTATTGGCTTTATCACTTTGCAATATCCTGATATTGATTGGTTTATGAGATTTATCGCCAGCGTTTTCCTTTGTATCCTTCTGGCATTTGTGCTCCGGCTCATCCATCTGCGCAGCGCGTTTGAATTATTGCAATCCAAAAGACCAGAGTAAATCGGCGGAAACCAGACGCAGTCTATTTTTTTGCTTACTTTTGCGAAATAATTTGCATAGAATGGAGCAGAAAGATAATTTGTTGGGCGTCGTACAAACCCTCTGGAAGTGGCGCAGACCGATCATTTTCGTGTCTTTGGCTGCTGTGATCGGTACGGCTGTGATCAGCTTGTTTTTGCCCAACTACTACAAAGCCACGACCACGTTTTTGGCCGCCAGCCCGGACATGGCCAAGCCCGAATTACTCTTTGGCTCGGGCAACCTCTACCGCAACGAATATGGCAACGGCAACGACATTGACCGCCTGCTCACCATTGCAGAATCCAACGAACTGGTAGAGTTTCTAGTTGATTCTTTCCGGCTTTACGAACATTACAACATCAGCAAGGACGATCCGCGCGCCCAGTTCCGGGTGCAGGAAAAATTCTTTGGCTTATACAAAGTAGAAAAAACCAAGCGCGACGCCATTCAACTTTCGGTAGAAGACAAGGAGCGTGAGTTTGCGCCCGATATTGCCAATGTTGCCCGTATCAAAATAGACCAGTTCGCACAACGACTCATCAAGGAAGGGCAACGCCAAATGATTGAGACTTTCGAGCGCGAAATCACCATCAAACAACAACAACAGCAAGCCCTCGGCGACACGCTCAATGCCCTGCGTAAAAATTTCCGGCTTTACAATACCGTGGCTCAAACCGAATCATTGACTTCCCAGCAATCCGAAGCCGAAGCCAAGCTAGTGCGCAACCGCACCCGGCTGAACGTGCTGAAAAACACTTCCGGCGTGCCGCGCGACACCATTGTGATGCTCACCGCACTGGTGCAGGGGCTGGAAGAAGAGGTGAAAAACCTCGAACAACGCATGGATCAGCTCAACAATGGCATCGCGCCGATCAATACCCTGGAGAAACAATACTTTGAAGGCAACCTCAGCCTGAGTCAGGACATCGAGCGCCTGAAAATCTGGAAAGCCGTATATAAATCCTACATTCCTGCCACTATTCTGGTGGAAGAAGCCGAGATACCACTTGTAAAATCCCGGCCCAAACGCTCCATTCTGGTGATCGCTGCCGGCGCTATTGCCTTTATCTTCTGCGCTTTTGCCGCGCTGTTGCTGGATAATTACGAGGTCAACTGGCGTACTTTCTCTATTCAAAGCAATGCAGTAGCCGAAAACGGCAAACATCAGAAAACACAACGAGCAACCGCCGGAAAAGATAACTTTGATGAGGCAGGGTGAGACAGGTATTTTGAGTGAAACGCAGTCGTAGTAAATGTCTGAAAGCTTTGAAATACTGGACTGAGGTCGTATCATTGTGTGTAATAATGTCATGCAATGAATCGTGAAATCCTTCGACTTGCCATTCCGAATATTCTCAGCAATATCTCTGTTCCGCTGCTCAGCACGGTGGATACGGCACTCATGGGGCGTCTCTCCGAGTTGCACATCGGGGCGGTGGGTATCGGTTCCATGGTCTTTAATTTTATTTACTGGAATGCAGGTTTCCTGCGCATGGGCACTACCGGGCTAACCGCTCAGGCCTTTGGCAAGCGCGACGATGCCGTGATTACGCATACTTTAGGGCGAGCATTATTGGTGGCAGTAAGCATTGCCGCAGGATTAATGTTATTGCAAATTCCCATCGGCAAGGCGAGTTTTTATTTAATGAATGTAATAGGCGGGCAACACCATCTGGTTAGCGATTATTTTTACATCCGTATCTGGGATGCCCCGGCCACGCTGGGTTTATACGCGATGTTCGGCTGGTTTTTCGGTATGCAAAATGCTATTTATCCTTTGATTTTGACGCTTGTAATAAATGTGGTAAATATTGCCATGAGCTTTTTCTTCGTGGCCTATCTTGGTATGGAGGCGGACGGCGTGGCTTATGGCACACTGGTCGCTCAATACGTTGGATTTGCAACGGCACTGATTTTATTTTACTCAAAATATGGCTATTTATTGCAACACTTTCAAAGACAAGCGATTACAGAGTGGCAAAAGCTCCGTCAATTTCTGGTGATCAATCGTGATATTTTCATCCGTACCTTATTATTAACCTTCGCTTTTTCCTTTTTCTACAGCCAATCCGCGCTCACCGGCGAGTTGATGCTGGCGGTCAATGTAATTTTGCTGCAATTTATTAACTGGATGTCCTACGGCATTGACGGTTTTGCCTTTGCTTCCGAGAGTCTGGTCGGCAAATACGACGGTGCTGACGATCAGCCAAAAACATATAAAATAATCCGATTATCTTTCATTTGGGGCATGGGCATGGCCTTGTTATTTAGTCTTTCTTACGGTTTATTTAGTGAATATTTTTTAAGAATATTTACCAATCAAAACGACGTCATTCAAGCTGCGGAGCCTTATCTTTTCTGGATGGTACTGTTCCCCATACTCAGCACGCCCTGCTACCTCTGGGACGGCATTTTTATTGGACTGACCGCTTCCAAAGCTATGCGCAATGCCATGCTGCTGGCTTTTGCCTTCTACGCACTAGCTTATTTCATTTTTTACGAACAGCTTGGTAATCATGGACTTTGGCTCACTTTACTTATTTTTATGGTTGCTCGGGGCACGATTCAACATTTATTTTTCTGGCGAAAAGGTCTGGCATTGCAATGAAACCCCATAGCAATCAATTGTTTATACACACTTTTCTTTTGTTTTTTATCGCTCCGAATCGCACTATGAATCGCAGAAATATGCTATTTTGGAAGCCTGTTTCTCACAAATATCCAGGCGATGAAGAAGTTTTTATTTACTTATAGTTTAATATTTATCGTTATCACCGTCGAAGCTCAAGATGCTTACCGCGAGATCATGTCTGTAAGAGATATTTCATTTAAAGGCGAAAACCGTGGCGTGGCTATCGGCGATTATGATAATGACGGCGACGAAGATATTTACATCAGCATAGCAAACGGCGCCAATCAATTATATAAAAACCTCGGCAATGATCAGTTTGTAGATGTGGCGGCCACGGCGGGCGTCAACTTTGGCGCGGGTTCCAGAATGGCGGTTTGGGGTGATTTGAATAATGATGGGCATCTTGACTTGTATCTTGCGAACTATAATATAAATGATGTTTTATATATGAATAACGGCGACGGCACATTTAGTAATATCACCATTAATGCCGGGATTAATAATTTTAATCTGCCGCTTTCAGTGAATATGTGCGACGTAGATCTTGACGGTTTTCTCGATATTTATGTTGCCAATTTCCGGGCGGAGAATGTTTTGTATCATAATAATGGCAATCTTACATTTACTAATTACATCTATCCTTCCAATGCCCGGGACGACAAACACTCGATGGGCGCTGTATTTTTTGATTATGATAATGATGGCGACAGCGATCTTTATTTAACTCATGATGGCGGCGTGCCCAATATATTATATCAAAATAATGGAAAGGGTTATTTCACCGATGTAAGTGCGCAGGCGGGCGTGAATTACTCCGGGCAGGGCATGGGCACGGACTTTGGCGATTTTAATAATGATGGTTTTTTTGATATTTATATTACAAATTTATTTGAAAATGTGCTGTATGTAAATAACGGCGACGGAACATTTACCAATATTGCTGCTTCCGCCGGTGTGGATGATAAAGGTATGGGCTGGAGTTGTAATTTCCTGGATTTTGATAATGACGGCCGGCAGGATATTTACGTTGCCAACGATTCTTATTTTTCGCCTTATGCCAATGTATTGTACAAAAATCTTGGAGACAGTAAGTTTGAAAAAATATCGCAAAGCGTAGCAGCCAGTATGCGAGGAACTTATGGCAGCGCTTGCGCTGATTTTAACCGGGATGGTTTTGTGGATATTGCGATTGCAAATTCGGGGACAAATGATTTTAATCAGATTTTTCAAAATACAGGCAATGCCAACAACTGGATTGGTTTCAAGCTGGAAGGCATGCAGAGCAACCGTTCTGCGGTAGGCGCGCGGGTGATCGTCACCGATACCAATGGCATTAAACAAATGGACGAAGTGACCGCAGGCAGTGGCTTTGGCTCGCAAAATTCCTTGAAATTACATTTTGGCTTGGCGGATAGCAAGACCGCTTCGACGGTAAAGGTCAACTGGCCGAGCGGTTTGCAGCAGGAATTTACTGATTTAGAGTCCGGATTTTATTACAAAATCGTGGAAGGTGCCACGCCCGAAAAGCTAGAAAATACAATCACTTCGGTGGAAGAGATCGTTTTCAAGCGTATTTCCAATGTAATAATTTCTCCCAATCCTGCCGATGAGGAGGTAAATATTCAATTCGAACTTTGGGAAAGCGCCGCGGTGGAGATCTCCGTTTGGAATGCGCAAGGGCAGCAAATTCAGGTGCTTTCGAGCGGGCAGCTTGCACAAGGTCCGCATCTGTTGACTTGGAAGCCGGGAACCGAGGCTTCTCCGGGTGTTTATTTTGTAAAAATGGCGAGTGCGGAGGAAGTTTGGGTCAGGAAAGTGATGGTTCGATGAGGTTTATCCTTATCTCTTTTCCAAAATCTTTAAAAGAATTCCTATTTTCATCGCCATAAGCAAACTCAAAACATCATGGATAAGCGTACTTTCCTCAAGCAACTGCCAATATTGGGCTTTGGCGCGCCGGTCATTTTCAAAAACCTGGACAAATGGGTTGGTTCTGTTGAACACCTGCCGCCCTCAGAAGTGGCTGAGAATGAAGATTTTTGGATGCAAATCCGCAGTGGCTACCGCCTGAAGCCTGATTATATCAACCTGGAAAATGGTTACTATTGCATCACGCCCCAGGAAACGCTGGAAAACTTTATCCATCATGTGCGGGAAATCAACTACCAGGGGTCGCATTACATGCGTACGGTACAATGGGACAATAAAAAATCAATGGCGGCAAAATTGGCGGAACTCGCTGATTGTGAGGCGGATGAATTGATCATTACTCGCAATACGACCGAATCGCTCGACACCATCATCGGCGGATTTCCGTGGAAAGCTGGCGATGAGGCGGTTATGGCCGATCAGGATTACGGAGCCATGCGGGACATGTTCAAACTCGTGGAAAAACGCCACGGCGTTGTATTAAAGAGTGTTTCCGTGCCGAACCATCCCAAATCGGACGAGGAAATCGTGGAATTATATGCCAACGCCATTACCCCGAAAACCCGGCTGCTGATGGTTTGCCACATGATTAATATTACCGGGCATATCCTGCCGATTCGGAAAATCTGCGACATGGCGCATAGTAAAGGCGTGGAAGTGATGGTGGACGGCGCGCATGCGTTTGCGCATATTCGGTTCTCGATGAAAGATTTGGATTGCGATTATTACGGTTGCAGTTTACACAAATGGCTGAGTACGCCGCTGGGCGCTGGTTTTTTGTTTGTAAAAAAAGAAAAAATTCCGCAAATCTGGCAACTGTTTGGTGAGGAAGGACGCAAACCTAACGATATTCTCCGCCTGAATCATACTGGTACACATCCCGTGCATACAGATTTGGCGATCGGCAATGCGATTGAGTATTACCTTCGTCTTGGGCCGGAACGTAAGGAAGCCCGGCTCCGCTATTTACAAAACTACTGGACCAATCAGGTGCGCGACTTGCCGCATATTATTTTGAATACGCCCAAAGAACCGCATCGCTCCTGCGCTATTGCCAATGTAGGCGTGAAAGAGATGAAACCGCGAGAACTGGCTGATACATTGCTGAAGAAATACCGCATCTGGACGGTGGCGATTGACGGCGCGGGCGTGCACGGTTGTCGCATTACACCTAATGTTTATACATCACTCAAAGAATTGGATACTTTTGTGGCGGCGCTGAAAGATTTGGGTTAAGGATCGATTAAATTTATTTTCCTTTTACCAGGGTATCCGTTCCGAGGAATTTATCATCCTGGTGGGTGTACCATTTTCGTACTTTGGGCAGACGCATGCCGGCGATTATGATTTCGTCTTCAAGGTGAATATATTCCCCGTCATTCTTGGCTTCATCGTGGTAGAAGCGGTAACCAAGGAGTTTGTAGGATTTTAGATCAAAATAAAAATACCAGACATCACTACCGACATTGGGGTCGTAGCTGACGCGGAGTTTGTAAGCTTTCTCACCATTAAATTCGCTCATTTCTACCTGTTTGCCGAAAATAGTGCCCTGATCGTGGAGCTTCATGGGTAAGCCCCAGAGATAGTTGTAGTAGTTGCGCATAAAAGCCGTGCGTTCGCAGGTCAGGCGCAGACGATTGATATCTTCTTCTGAAATTTCGGCATTCCCATTGAGCTGGTGACTACATTCGCCTTTGTATATTTCCCGAATAATCTGCTCTTCATCGTTTTTCTGATCCATTGCAAAATATTCTCCGGGGATATTGATTTTGACGTTTGTGTACCGAATTGTGCCATTGGGGCGGGTTTCTTCAAAGTTCAGCTGTAACAAGCCTTTCCCCCAGTTGCCTTCGGGATCATGGTACTGGATACTTTTTTCCAGCAATTCGGTTGGAGTGGGCATTTGTGCCAGCGCTATATTTGCAAAAGCAAGGCAGATCAAGGTGAGCGAGCGGTTCATGCAATTCATTTTTGTAAAAATAAAGAAAGCCCCGGGTTTTCGCCCGGGGCCATGCGGATTATTTTCAAAGTTAAAATGAGTTCTGATATTAACCGTTCATGGAAGTCAGGAACTCTTCGTTGCTGGTAGTCGATTGCATATGCTTCAGCAGGAATTCCATGGCTTCGTCTGGTTTCATGTCCGCCAGGTGATTGCGCAGGATAAACATACGCTGGAGCGTATCCTTGTCGAGCA
>CAZGAU010000186.1:1324-9643 GCA_964523725.1 uncultured Saprospiraceae bacterium | reverse complement strand
AAAAGGGACAACACGCACCCGCATCATCCCTTTTGTTGCCAAACAAGTTTGGCGGTTACAGGCCGAAAGCGGCTTTCACTTTATCTACATAGTCCAGCTTTTCCCAGGTGAAGGTTTCTACCTCCATTTCCTTGGTGTTGCCGGAACCGTCGGTGAGGGTCACTTTTTTGATCTCAGGCTTGCGTCCCATATGTCCGTAGGCGGCAGTATCCGAGTAGATCGGGTTGCGCAGCTTCAGGCGTGTTTCGATGGCGTATGGACGCATGTCGAAGATTTCGGTCACTTTTTTGGCGATTTCGCTGTCGCTCATTTTCACCTTTGCTGAGCCATAGGTTTGGATGTAAATATTGGTCGGCTTGGCTACGCCAATCGCATAGGATACCTGTACCAGTACTTCATTGCAAACACCCGCTGCCACGAGATTTTTGGCGATGTGACGGGTTGCGTAAGCTGCCGAGCGATCCACCTTGGAGGGATCTTTGCCGGAGAAAGCACCACCACCGTGCGCGCCTTTACCACCATAGGTATCCACGATGATCTTGCGACCGGTCAGTCCGGTATCGCCGTGTGGGCCACCGATCACGAATTTGCCAGTCGGGTTGATATGATAAGTGATCTGGTCGTTAAACAGTTTCTGTACTTCAGGCTTCTGCTGGGCTTTCACGCGCGGGATCACGATATTGATCACATCCTGACGGATTTTGTCCAGCATCTTCTTTTCATCGTCAAAATCGTCGTGTTGCGTGGATACCACAATTGTATCAATACGCTGCGGCAAGTGATCGTCACCGTATTCGATGGTTACCTGCGACTTGGCATCCGGGCGGAGGTAGGTCATTTCCTTGCCTTCACGGCGAATGTTGGCCAATTCCATCAGCACCTTGTGCGCCAAATCAAGTGCCAAGGGCATGTAATCTTCGGTTTCGCTGGTCGCGTAGCCAAACATCATCCCCTGGTCGCCGGCGCCCTGCTCTTCGGGATTGCCGCGATCCACGCCGCGATTGATGTCGGGCGATTGTTCGTGAATAGCAGAAAGCACCCCGCAGGAATGTGCTTCAAACATGTATTCCGACTTGGTATAGCCGATACGCTTGATCACGTCGCGCGCAATTTGCTGTACGTCGAGGTAGGTGTTGGATTTTACTTCACCCGCAAGCACCACCTGACCGGTTGTCACCAGTGTTTCACAAGCCACTTTTGAATTGGGGTCAAAAGCCAGAAAGTGATCTACAAGAGCATCGGAGATTTGGTCGGCAACTTTGTCCGGGTGTCCTTCGGAAACAGATTCGGAAGTGAATAAATAAGGCATGTTTAAATTAATTGTTATTGATGTTCAATTGATTATTCTGAAAAAACCGTGCAAAAATAGTAAAATCCTGACAGGTTTCACAAAGCCACTTCGAATGGTAGCGAAAGCCTTACCGGATGTCACAAGTCAGCACGTGTTCGGTCTTGCCGTCGTTGAGCGTGACAAAGCCCTCCAGCTTATCGCCGATTTTCACAGGACCAACGCCCGCAGGCGTACCGGTATAGATCAGGTCGCCCATTTGTAGTTTGAAAAACTTCGACACATATACGATGATAGCTTCGAAAGAAAATAGCATATCCGCAGTATTGCCCTGCTGCACGAGCTCATTGTTCTTGCGGAGTTTGAACTCTACGCCCGCACGGTTGATCTTTTCCACGGGAATAAAATCGCTGATCACAGCCGATCCGTCAAATCCCTTTGCAATTTCCCAGGGGTGCCCCTTTTTTTTACATTCTTCTTGCAAATCCCGGGCCGTAAAGTCGATGCCAAAAGCAATCTGATCATAATAATCGGCGGCAAATTCCGGTTGTACGTGGCGACCGTTCTTGCAGATTTTCAGTACGATCTCTGCCTCGTAATGGATGTCGTTGGAAAAATCCGGGTAGTAGAAGGGCTTGTCGTTGACGAGCAGCGCCGAAGGCGGCTTCATGAATACAACCGGTTTATCAGGCACTTCGTTTTTAAGTTCTTTTGCGTGTTCGGCGTAGTTGCGACCTATACAGATGATTTTCATGCGCTGGAAATTTTGGCGCAAAAATAGGGAAAATAGCCAGAAAAACAGAAGAAATAATTTGAACAGAGCAATCTGATCGAAGGGAGTAGCAATCAACTTATTTTTTCAGCCAGCCAGATTTTGAATTCCTCTTGAGTTTCCATATTTAGCAATTCATGATGTAATGTTGTAAAATAGACTTTAATTTTTTTTAGTGCATTATTTTTTTGCTGTCTGGAAGTAAATGGTTTTTCCAACACCGTTGCTACCTGGTTCAAAACAGTGGCAATGCTCAATTCTGCCGGGGCATTTTGGCTCTTATTACGCTCTATAAAACCGTAAGACAGGTTCTTCAAAGTTCTGTGCTCACCCAATTCAAAAAGCAAGATCAGCCTGAGCAATTCGGCGAGAAACTGGATTTTTTTACTTGCCTCCTTCTGTTGCTCGTTGATCACGGGGATTACCCAGCCCAGCGCGCGGTCGTAATGGTGCATTCTGAAACAAGTGATGGCAATATTATACCGGAGCATCAATTTTCTATTTACTAAAATAATCCCATCATATTCTTTTAATCCTTTCTCCACATGCGGAGCCAGATCCAGGATTTTATGATACTGCCCTGATTTGGAATAATAAAGAATCTGGAAATAGGCATTAATCTGGAATTTTTCTGCTTTTATCCGAAGATTCGTTTCCGGAACATTATCAAATTTTGACATAATATCCTCAATGTTCTGCTCCAGCTTTCCCAGGTAAAAACAGTTGGTTGCATAATTATTCAGCGCTTTTAAATAACGCTCCTGATACTCCACATCCGCAAATGCATCCTGATTTTTTTCAAATACCGACAAAAGATCAAGTAAATGTTTATTGGCTGGTTCAAATGCCTTGATATCATTTTGATACATCGCGCACATGGAGTAATAATGGGTTTTGGCATCAAAAGAAGCTCGTGATAAATAAGTTTTATGATTATCGCCTATTATTTCATTAATAGCTTCCGGAATGTTTTTTTTATCCGTTTTAATTGCGTTTTTATCACGAACATTCAGAAAAACAGACTCATAGAGCGTGGTCATCAATAGTTCTTTTTCCAGCTGCTTTATTTTTATTAAAGAATTTTGATGATTTTTATTTAATAAGCTTTGGGGCTTATCCACATGCTGCCGGATGATGCGCCGCTCCAGCAATGTAAATTCCAGTTCGTATATTCCCAGATTGGCTTCCCGTGCGGTTTGAATAGCCTGTCGCAGCAACTTACGCGCCTGCTTCCACAAGCCTTTTTCGATCAGGAGGTGAATATCCGTACGGTATTCCTGAAGTTTGATGAAATTGTTCTTTCGGGAATGATAATTGCGTAAGGTCTTCAGAATCAAGCCAGTTAAATACTGTTTTATTTCCGAAAGATTATCAGATTTAGTTGCATTTTGTAAATATTCTTTTAATTTTGTTTTATCATAATATTTCATTTTGGCGATATTATCGAATAATATAAGATATTGGGGATCTTTTTTCCCGGCATGCTGTTTGGCGTGCTTCTTAAAATATCGCTTTTCGTTGGCGGTAAGCTCCTGAATTAATTCAAATAATTCGTCAACGCTGGCTTTCATTTCCTTAGTTTTTAACTCTTTAACTCACTACTAATATCTGATAATCAATCACTAATCTAAATTCACCTTACATTTAGAGACCTTAATTCTTTTTCAAAATCTGAAAATAGTACACATTCTCCGGGGTATCTTCGTATTCATATAGGCGTCACACAAACTCCATTGCTATGAGAAAACTGTTTTTATTATTATTACTTGCGGGATTAGCAACCACCCTGATCAGGTGTGGTCAGTCCGGTAATTCCAATAATAATACAAATAATGCTACGCCACCATTATTATTAGCATCCATCATTACGGATGACATGGATCCTGGGCGAAGTCGGGGAATAGACAGTTCTTCTATAATCATTACCAAAGATAGTGTGAAGTCTGCTTTACTTGATAATAATATGGCAATAATGTTCAATAATAATGATATTTCTAATTGTACATTATATAAATCCGGGGAAAATTATATGCTTCGGGATGCCAATGGGAAGGAATATACACTGGCAATAGCCCCCGGAAACTCAGAAACGCTAAGGGTTGACAGGCTGGAGGTTTATTATGCCATTCCGGCAATCATTGAAAATGATACCGTCGATATCTTGGTATCCCGTGCACAATTACAAAGATTAAACCGTAGAGAGTAAATAAATTATAAAAAAACACACCCAAAACCCTGTATGCCCGGAAGCCATGAACACAGAACTGCAAGTCATGACATGAAAAGTGAGGATTGGAAAGCGGAATCATGACCTGCAGTTCACCCCAAAAAACAAGGAGCTAAGCCCCATTCAAAAAGCTGGTTTACTTCATAGTCGCCCGACTTATCTTTTTTTGAAATATAATGCGTTGCCCCAAACACCTTGAAAAACAAAGAGCTACGCGCTAGAATTCACTTAATTGGAAAGTGATATGAAGTTGAGTTGGAAAGGCTGATGATACATTTTATATCATCAGCCTCTTTTATGGAATGATGTAAGGATTAAAATCTCACATTTAGTAAGCCCGAGAGTTCTTTCACTTCCCTGATTGTTTCCTGGGCACGCTTACGAATCTGAGCGGAAGATGCCTTGATTTGTTCTTTTACTTCTTTTTTATTGGCATTGATCTCCGCCTTACGCTCGCGAAACGGGTTGCTCACCTCTACCAGAGCCTCGGCTACTGCTTCCTTCAGATCAACATATTTCAAATTGCCGGCATCATAATCGCCCATGAGCGTATCATAAATTTCCATTTTGCCACAGGCTTTTAATAAAGAAAACAGATTTTTAATACCCGGACTCATCTCCCCGCTCGGCGTATCGCCGGTATCGGTCACCGCCGATCTGATTTGTTTGCGAATGCGATCCGGCTCGGAAAAAATGTTGATATAATGTTTTTCACCGGCGCTTTTACTCATTTTGCGGGTCGGATCTGCAGTGGACATCACACGCGGAATTTCCGTGTGCAAGGCTTTCGGCAGGATCAAATACTCCTTACCCACCTGATTATTAAAGCGTTGCGCAATATTTCTTGCCAATTCCAAGTGCTGGTCCTGATCGTCACCCACCGGCACAAAATCTGCCCGATATACGAGTATATCCGCAGCTTGCAAGATCGGATAATTCAGCAAGCCCGCGGAAATAAAGCCTTCGGAGCTTTCTTCGCTTTGACGGCTCTTGTCTTTGAACTGCGTCATGCGGCTCAGCTGACCATAAGAAGTAAAGCAATTGAAAATCCAGCACAACTCCGCATGCTCCGGCACCAAGGACTGGACAAAGAGGTTCTCCACCTTAATTCCGGTTGCCATCAAATTAAAGCACAATTCCCAGGTGTTTTGCACCAATTTTTTGGAATCGTAAGGCATGGTCATGGCATGATAGTTCACCACGCCATAAAAACATTCATATTGCGACTGCAGATCCACCCAGTTTTTCACGGCGCCGAAGTAGTTGCCGAAATGCATATCGCCGGTAGGCTGGATGCAAGAGAGTACACGTTTTTTTTCCATCTTTGAATAGCTAAAAAGTTCAAAAGTTCAAAAGTTCGAAAGTTGATAAATGTTTGTATCAACAATTCACCCCATCAACCTTTCAACTAAAATTAATCAAAAGCTGCAATAGCTGAAATCTCGATATTTACAAAACGTGGCAGGTTGGCGACCTCTACCAGTTCACGTGCAGGCGCGTCGGCTTCATCGAAGTACTGCGCATACACTGCATTGATTCGGCTGAAATTATGCATGTCTTTCACAAAAACCGAGCATTTTACCACGTCTTTAAAGCTGAGCCCCGCTTCTTCAAGGATTGCCTTCAGGTTTTCCATCACCTGTTTGGTTTCAGCTTCGATGGTATCGGTTGCAAGTTCTCCGGTGGCGGGTACGATGGCTATCTGACCGGAAATGTACAGTGTCCCGTTGTGAATCACAGCCTGATTGTAAGGTCCAATCGGCATCGGTGCGTTCGGTGTCTTGATGATTTTTTTCATGTGAATGGTGTTTTAGTGCGATGGTGTTATGGTGTTATGGTGTCAAGGTGTTATAATAATAATTATTCTCTGATATGCTAATAGAGCACAATCGCACTATAACACCAAAACACCATAATATCATTAAGCACAAAAAGCCCCTCATCGCGGTTAATTGGATGGGAGCTCCTTGCATTAGCTTTTCATATTGTCGTAAAGGCTAAATTTCTTCTTCCGCTGCTTTTACCAGCACTTTGCCACGATAGTACATATTTCCTTCGCTATCGTAGTAGGCGCGGTGGTACAAGTGGCGCTCGCCCGTTGTGGTACAAGTCGCGATTTGCGGAGTAGCAGCCTTATAGTGCGTTCTGCGTTTGCGCTTGCGCTGCTTCGATGTTCTACTCTTGGGATGTGCCATTTCTAATAAATTTGAAATCCGAGACAGAAAATTTGAAAAAGGAACTTTTCAGTTTCAAATTTCACATCTCACATTTTAGTTATCTTTAATGTTTAAATTTTTCAACTCTTCCCACAGGGGATTACGCTCCGTTTCTTCCTCTGATTCTTCCACGCTTTGAATATAGTCGAGCATTTCTTGATTACAGACACGATTATCATCATTTTCACAATCATACACCTTCATGAAAGGCATAGAAAGTACAATGTATTCGTAAATGTAAGTCGCTACATTCAAATGCTGTGACTCCGGGTGAATGTAGATTACATCTGCATCTTCGGCTTCGCTTTCCGCAGTTTCGCTGATTTTCACAACCAAACGCTGGCTATCAGAAACCGGCAGGTTGATAAATTCAAGGCAACGATCGCATTCCGTTTTCACGGTACCTTCGAAGTCGAATTGCAGGACATACATGTCCGGGCGTTTGTCAAAGAGCAGCGTCAATTCGATGTTGCCATCGGCGATAGGCGAGTTTTCAAAAGGCTTGAAAAATTCGCTATCGATATGAAAATCAAATTGAAGCGTACCTGTGCGCAATCCCTTTACCGGGATAGAGTACTGTATCAACGAGTCCATTGATAAAGAACGTTTTATGTGTCCGCCGGTAAAAGGCGGGTGCAAAGATAAATCTTTTCTGTTATCGAAGGTAGCCATTTTGGCATAAAAAGTCTTATTTTTTTTCAGAGAATTGCAAGCCTTTTCTTTAGCTTTAACGTTTGAAAGGCGATATGCTAAAAATATATGCCCATTTCCCGACCGATTGAGGTTAATTAATCTCTGGTTAACACACTTACCCCAAACAAAAGTTCACAAAATACTATTTTTGGCGCTACTTCTGACATTGCCCTACGTCATAAGTATAAAACTAAACTGATTTTGCAATGAGCAAGACCTTACTCATTTCTATCTTCTTTCTTTTCTTTTATTCCTGCGGATTTGCACAAACCGTTATTTATCAGGAGGATTTCAGCGGATACGCTAATGGTGCTACTTCCGGTTCCGGTTGGGGGGCTTCAACTAATCCGGATTGTGATGACGGTGGGGTAAACAATGGCGGCAATCAATGGGGCGTTTTTGGCGGGCAGTTTGTCGCAAACGACATCGAAGGCGGTGGTTGTTGTTCTTCCGGCGGAGGTACCGGAGGTTCCAATCGAGCTACTTTCACCGTAACAGTTCCCATCTCAGGATATAATTGTGTAGAAGCCTCTTTGGAAACAGGAGGTAGTGGAAGTCTAGAATGTGACTTCCCTTCGCCAACGTTTACTTGTGATAACTCCCACGACCAAATGGTAGTAGAATATCAAATCGACGGCGGCGCGTGGAATCTGATGGCATATATCTGTGGTGACCAAGGGCTTGGAGGCGTCAGTATCGATGGATTGAGGGGTAATACCTTACGTATAAGAGTACAAATGGGTAATAAAGCCAATGATGAATTTTATTGGATAGACAATATACTTGTCACCGGTACGCCCGCAGGCACGCCACCTACCATCATCGGCCCCTCAACGGTTTGCGAAGGCGGCACGCCAATCACTCTGACCGTCAATCCTGGTACGTTCACTTCTTACCAATGGAGCAATGGCGATAGCGGTCGTTCTATCCAGATAGATCAACCTGGTACTTATACCGTGACGGTGACCAACGCCGCCGGTTGTGAAATTGTATCCAATCCTAAAGTAGTAAATGCTGCACCTCCTCCAGCCGTAAGTATTACAGGACCGACTTCGGTTTGTGTTGGAAGCAGTATTACGCTAAGTGCACCAACCGGACTGGCAAGTTATAACTGGTCAACCGG
>CAZGAU010000186.1:0-1224 GCA_964523725.1 uncultured Saprospiraceae bacterium | reverse complement strand
AATGATGTTACCGCCTGTGATTCCTATACACTTCCGGCGGTGCCTGGTACAAATTTAACTTCAAATCGGGCTTATTACACCGGCCCCGACGGCACGGGCACAAGACTCGATCCCGGCGCAATTATAACCACCTCGCGTACCTTGTATGCGTATGCAGGTACCAACGACTGCACCGATCAGGAGGAGTTCCGTGTGACAATCGTGCCCGGTCCCAGAATCAATGATCTACCTGACCAAACAGCTTGCGCTTCTTATACGCTTCCAGCGATCACGGGAACCAACCTGAGCGGCAATCAGGCATATTACACCCAAACCAACGGCGGCGGCACACGACTTAACCCCGGGGCTATAATAACTTCCTCTCAGACATTATATATTTATGATGGTACGCCCGGTTGCAGCGATGAGGAAACCGTGCTTATTACCATCACCGGTGGGCCACAAATTAATGATCTACCCGATCAAACGGTTTGTAACACTTATACTTTACCAGCAATCACGGGTACAAACCTAAGCGGGAATCAAGCGTACTATACCCAGACCAATGGCGGCGGCACCAGACTCAATCCAGGCGATGTAATAAATACCTCCCAGACATTATATATTTATGATGCAGATGGCAGCTGTAGTGACGAAAAATCTTTTACGATTTCCATAGCCACTACCCCGGATATTAATCCGGCTACAGATGTTATTTCCTGTGGCTTTTACGAATTATCGGCTATCTCTGGCGCCAACCTCAGCGGCGGACAGGCTTATTACACCCAGGCAAACGGTTCTGGTACAAAATATGATATTGGTGATACCATATTTACATCTATTTCACTTTTTATGTACGATGGCGCCGTAGGCTGTAGTGATGAAGAAGTTGTAAATATCAATATTTTATCTCCTCCGATCTTGGATGTAATTCCCAACCAGACCGCTTGTCAATCCTATACTTTACCCAATATTACAGGCATCAATCTGAGTGGCAATCAGGCATTTTATACCCAGCCCAACGGTGGCGGCACACGCCTGAACCCCGGGGATGTCATTACAAACAATAACACACTTTATATTTTTGATGATAATGGTTCTTGTACCGATGAAAAAACATTTACCGTAACCATCAACGAGCCGCCGGTGATCAATCCCATCGGCGCCCAGCGTGGCTGTGTTTTCTACGTTTTGCCCGCAATTTCGGGTAATAATTTAAGCGGGAATGAAGCATATTTTACATTA
>CAZGAU010000185.1:5526-9676 GCA_964523725.1 uncultured Saprospiraceae bacterium | reverse complement strand
CGCCAGCGATACCTTGAGGAAATCATTGAACAACTTGAAAACACACGGTTGTACCTGCGGGACTACGATCATTTTTACGAGTGGCAGCGCAACTGGCTGTCTTTACCCGATCATGCGACCAAGGTCATTCGTGCATTGGTGAAGGTGAAACCTCACGATTGGTTACAGGCTTTTGAGAGTTGGTATTTGAATAATTGCCTGAGCAACGCCAGTCAGTCAGCCTTGCCAACTGATGACAAAGCCATCGGTGATTTTGTGCGAAGTTATAACCAACTGAAACAACTCCTTCCGGCACAAATTGGCGCGCGCTGGCAATCGGCGCGTGAAGAAGCTTTCAAATCGCTCCGACGCAGCAAAAAAGATGCATTTAATCAGCTGTTTGGCAAGAAAAATCAGGAAGCAGCTGCGGATAAAACCCTGCAAGAACTTTTAAAAAAAGGGCTGGATGCAGTGACAACGGTGTATCCCGTAATGTTGACCACGCCTTTTGCAGCAGCGCATATCTTGCCAGAGCAGTGGTCGCATTTTGATTATATTTTATTTGATGAAGCACAATATTTGTCGCTGGAGGAAAATTTAAAACCTTTACAACTAGGCAAAAAAGCAGTCATTTTTGGTGATTGTAGCCGCCTGCCAACTAACGACGAATCCGCGCTGCTAGGCTGGGCAAAAGCACAGGAAGTTCCAGCTATGAAATTAAAAACCTATCACCGCTGGAATCCGGGAAATTTGCTGCAATTACTTAACGGCAAAGATATCGATGAAGCTGCTGTCGGGCAATTTAATATCAATTTTGAACAACTTGATGGTCGTTATGATGAAGCTGAAGGCACTAACGATGAAGAAGCACAGCGCATCATTCACCTGCTGAATGAAGTGAAACCTACTGAAAAACGGACTTTCCCAACGGTAGGCATTGCCTGTTTTACGGTGGCGCAGCGAGATCTGATTGCCTCTTATTTGTTGAAAATCAAGCAAAAATGGTCGCCAGGGGTGGAGAAAATCCAGCAACTGGAACGCAATGGCCTGAGCGTTTATTATATTGATGAACTGCGGGGACAGCATTTTGATATCCTGATCGTATCATCTACTTACGGCATCATGAATGCCAAAGGCGAGCTGACCGCTCATGCGGAAGTACTGAATGCGCCGGATTTTACATGTAGTGTTCGATTGCTGATGAGCCGGGCTTTGCAGCAATTGTTTATTGTCAATTCCATTCCGGAGTCGATTTGGGAAAAATGGCTGGACATGCCAGAACAACCTGGTATCTTCCTGTTGGCCAACTATTTCGCTTATAATCAGGCACTTCAGGCTGCTGATGCCGATCGCCAGCAAAACATAGCCCAACGCCTGAAAGAATGGGCACAGCCAGATCTAACTCAGCTTCCCGAAAAGGTATTTTTAGAGGAAGTAGCGATTGCATTACAACCCTACCTGGGCAAAGACCGCCTGAAAATAGGGGAGGAGGAAGCGCAACTGAAATTGCCTCTGCTGATAGAAGGGGTTCACCATAGCCAACCGGGCGTAGTGCTTCAGCCCGACGGCTTTGCGGCGCATACACCTTTTACCGATTATATCTGGGAAGATCGCGAGCGCGATTTGGTTTCCAATCGGGGCTTTATATATCAACCGATTTGGTCCTTAAATTGGTGGAAAAATCCACGGCAGGAATCCCGGAAACTGGCCAGCGCTATTATAAAAATGGATTCGGAAAATGTAACGGATTTGTAAAGAAAATATCATGTTATTTAAAAAATAAGTAGTCGGACAGTTTTACAGTCGATTGCCGAGAGCCTAATTAAACTGACAATCAGCTTCTTATAAAATATTTTATTTGAACTTAAAATTGTCTCTTTACTTATTTAAAAATATTTAAAACACCAAAACACCATCGCATCAAAACACCATCGCACCAATCATGAAGCCAAGTATTGAAGAATTATTTAACAGCGATCGGTATATCCAACTGGCGGAATTGCCTTACACGGAGATGATTCCTTTTGTACAGCATGAATTTGCGCAGCGCAATAATATCATTCGTGGCTATATCTGGTTGAATATCTTTATTTTATTAATGATGATTTTGATTGGTGCGAGACAGGTGTGGAATGGAGAAATCGGATTTTTAGTGCTCATTGGCAATACTTTTCTGGGTTTTGCGATCACGTTGACGGTGCTGGTGCCGGTGCACGAAGCGATTCACGGGCTGGCTTATAAATTGCTGGGCGCGCCTCAAGTTTCGTTTGGTGGTAATTTGCAGCAGTTTTATTTCTACGCGGTGGCAGATCGCTTTGTGGTGGGCGCACGGGGCTTCCGGTTGATTGCGCTGGCGCCGTTTGTGGTGATTACCATCGCTACAATTGTTGGTCTTTATTTAACGCCGGTGAATATTCAGTGGATTTTATGGGGAATTTTATTGATGCACACCGGGGCTTGTGCGGGTGATTTTGGCATGCTGGGGTTTTATAAAAGACATCATGATGGCGGCGAGATATTCACTTTTGATGATGTAAGTAAGAAAGTGGCGTATTTTTTCCAAAGGAAATAGGCTCCCGCAGATCGCGCAGATTTTCGCAGAATGTAATGTTGAAGAAAATTACTTCAATCCATTTACTTTCCGATGCATGCCCTGGGTTATATCCTCAGTGTTAAAATTAACAAGAAGTCCAAGCCCTAGGTTGGTTAATTTTAGATACGTAAGAACTTGTTTATGATGGACTTCTTGTAAGTTCTCAACTGACTTTAACTCGATTATAACTGTGTTATTTACCAATATGTCAATTCTAAATCCTAAATCAAGATTTTACTCATCATAAACAACTGATACTGGAACTTCCAAATCAGCCATCTGCGAAACCTGACTGCCGTCAGGCAAGTTCTGCGGGAGGTAATATTACCTCGTCAAGCCCTCAAACAACCACTCTGCCAGCAACTGCCGGTTCTTTTCCACCACAATTCTTTGCTGATCCGAATAATTCCGAATGTTGGCCAATTCTATAAACACAGAGGTTGGCTTGCACTCGCGGAGCATATGCAAATCCCTGGATTCCACGGCGCCCCAGTAACCGCGCCCCTTCTGGTAGATGGCGTATTTTTGCTTGAAGGTTTTTTGCAAATTTTCCGCGAGTTTTTTCCCGGAAGCACTGGTATGATGGTGACAGAAAAACGCATCAATCCGCTCGCCTTTGCTGCGGGAATCCACGTGAATCATAATCGCTATTTGATTGCTAGTACCTACTAACTTATTTTTATCATATAATTCATTTATAATATCTGATCGCTGAAAAAGCCGCGCTTTCTGATTAAACGGCAAACTTTCGCCGCCCCATACCACTTCATCGGTATCACACTTGAGCAGTTCTTCCGAGCGGATGCCATCGTCCGGGTCACGCACGATCATGTAAGCAGTAGCCCCATGCGACACGAGCAGGCGACACAAGCGCAGCGCCACATCATAAGCGTATTCGTCTTCACAAATAGTACGGCCGGCGCGCTTGGCAATGGCACCAGGATCGGGGCCGCCATGCCCACTAGATATATAAAAAATCTTACCTTTTAACTTGTTGCTAATCAAAGGGGTATAAGCGTGTTTTTCGCCAAAAATCGGGAACATGCGCTTGCCGGTTTTCGCAATTTCCGGGTCCGGCTCCACAGGGGAAGGGATTTCCAGGTCGGGTTTCGGGCAATTCAACTCATGATAGGGCACCCACAGCACCTTGTCTTTTTGAAAAGCCTCCTGCCGCAGGGCCAGTTCGTGCATAGTTTCGTTGTAATGCTGGATGCGCAATGCCGTATTATAATCTTCAATTCCGATGCTGCTGCGGATGGTTTTGCCATTAAAAGAATAAATCATGATCGGCAGAAAATAGGACTTTCCCGCCAACAAATGAGACTTTCTTGTAATATTATTAAGCTTGTAAAATTGCTCAAAATTGCAGGAATACTGCTCGAGCTGATAACGGCGCAGCATAGAAATGATGCCATCGCCCGGCAGGGCTTTCACTTGATGGAATTCCGGGGCAGCTTCAGCAAGGCAAATGGTGGTAAAAAGTACGGCAAAACAGCTGACAATCAAACGCTTCATGCTTCTACACTTCAAACTTTTGGTCAATGGTTAAGAGCAAATTTAACAATCAAATTGCATAAG
>CAZGAU010000185.1:0-5426 GCA_964523725.1 uncultured Saprospiraceae bacterium | reverse complement strand
TATTCAAAGAAACCATCGTACTCCTGCGCAAGGAAGCGCTGCTCGAACTGCGGATGAACTACGCCATTAGCGGCATTCTGTTGTATGTGTTTTCCACGGTATTCATTGTATATGTGGCCTTTGTGCAAATGCAAGCCCAGGTTTGGAATACCTTATTCTGGATTATTACGTTGTTTGCTTCAGTGAACGCCATCGTGAAAAGTTTTGTGCAGGAAAACAGCGCCCGGCAGCTATATTTTTACAGCATCGCCAATCCGATCGCCATATTATTGTCAAAAATCATTTACAACACGCTCCTTTTGTTGGTGTTGAGCGTTCTATGCTGGATGGGGCTAGGATTGGTGGGCGGTAACCCGGTGAAGGACGTGGGGCAGTTTGTGCTGGCGATTTTCCTGGCGAGTACGGGATTTTCGATCACATTTACCTTTATATCAGCCATTTCTGCGAAGGCGGACAATAGCGCAACGCTCATGGCGATCCTGAGTTTTCCGCTGGTCATCCCGATTCTGATGACGCTCATCAAGCTCTCGGCGAATGCACTGCGGTTATTGAATGATACCGGCGTAATGCAGGACGTGTGGACGCTCGTAGGCATCGATCTGATGCTGCTGGCGGTGGCGCTGGTATTATATCCGTTTCTTTGGAAAGATTAAGAATTGGTTGATAGGGTAATGGGTTGATAGGTTGAATTGTAAAACTTCTAATGTCTACAGTCTAATATCTCAAATTTAAAAATATGAAAGGTCTTTGGTGGAAAGTTTCGGGTGTTTTGATTCTGGTGTACGTAATGATCGCGGGCATGCTTTGGCCCTTGAAACCCGGCATTACGCAGGTAGAACCTCGTAGTGTAAAAACCGGTCAGCAAGTGACTTTGCAGGTGGAAGGTTACAATTCCTTTTATACTCAGGCTGGAAATGAACTTCGCGCCTGGCTAAAACTGGATGACGAGCATTTCCTGGCGGCGCAAGACATTCAAATCAAAAACGACCGAGAACTGGAAGCGATTTTCCAGGTTCCCGAGGCATTACCGAGCGATCAGAAAGTGCAGGAACTCACGCTGGTGCTGGATAGCCCGGTGGATGGTACCTCGCTGCTGCCGAGCGCGGTATTTGTCACCCAGGAGATAGTGAATCCGCAGTTGGGGGAGCAGGTTTGGCAAAATTCGCAGTTGAACAATCTCCACAGTAAGTCGGGCATTACTTTCCCGTTCCGCAATATTCTGGGTGAAACTATTCGTAATACTTATTTTCACGTGGCGCTGTGGCTGGCAATGGTGGCGCTGTTTATTGCTGCGCTGGTATATAGTATTCGTTATTTGAATAATTTCAATCCGGAATTTGACCGTCGTGCGCGGGCATTCACGAGCGTAGGTGTATTTTATGGCATTTTGGGCATTGTCACCGGCGCGATATGGGCAAAAAATACCTGGGGCGCCTACTGGAGCTGGGATGTGAAACAAAATATGACGGCGATTGCCTTGCTGATTTACTTTGCCTACTTCGTATTGCGCAATGCTTTTGAGGATCAGGAAAAAAAGGCAAGGCTGGCGGCGGTTTACAATATTTTTGCATTTGTAGCGCTCATACCATTAATATACGTCATTCCAAGGATGACGGATAGCTTGCACCCCGGCGCTGGCGGTAATCCGGCTTTTGGTTCGCAGGATTTGGACAATACTATGCGGATGGTCTTTTATCCTGCAGTGATTGGCTGGACCTTGTTGGGTTTATGGATTGCCCAATTGTCCTTTCGGGCGGAGCGATTGCAGGCAAAAGTCCTTGATGATTTCAGCACCAAAATGATTGATAGCTAATCCGAACAAAAATGCAGCTAATTAAGAATATTATTTGGCAAATAGGCTTGGTAAATTCAAAAAATAATGGGAGTTTTACCACCCGAAAACGAGTAACGATGAAAAAATCTTACCTGTTGCTATTGTTTTTTTTAATATTTTCTGTGCATCCGGCATTTGCACAAAGCACTGATTTTATGCGAAGTATCGGAAAAATTTATGTAGTGGTAGCGGTAATTGTTGCTATTTTCATTGGTATCGTTATTTTTTTGATTTATCTAGACAGGAAACTAACCAAATTGGAGAACCAAATTAAAGATCATGACGCAGCCTAAACTGAGTTTTTTCCAGAGCGTTCAGAATTATTTTGACAAAGCAGCCCATTATACCAAACTGGATAAGGGCTTACTCGAACAGATCAAAGTTTGTAATGCCGTTTATCAGGTGCATTTTCCGGTAAAAATCAACGGTGGAGTTAAGGTTATCGAAGCGTATCGAGTGCAACATAGCCATCACCGAGCACCAACGAAAGGCGGTATTCGTTACAGCAACCATGTGAATCAAGACGAAGTGATGGCGCTGGCTGCACTGATGAGTTACAAATGTGCTATTGTGGATGTGCCTTTCGGTGGAGCAAAAGGAGGTGTAAAAATCAATCCCTGGGAATACTCTCCTGAAGTGCTGGAAAAAATTACACGTCGCTACACGACCGAGTTGGTTCGTCGAAATTTTATTGGGCCAGCGATTGATGTGCCTGCACCAGATTATGGAACCGGCGAGCGAGAGATGGCCTGGATTATGGATACCTATCGGGTATTGAAGGGGGATGAAATTGATGCCGCAGGTTGTGTTACCGGTAAACCGGTTTCTCAGAACGGTATTCGTGGCAGGACGGAAGCTACCGGGCGTGGTGTATTTTATGGTATCCGCGAGGCTTTTAATTTCAAGGAAGATATGCAGAAACTCGGGCTTACGCCTGGGTTGGAAGGCAAAACCATGATTATTCAAGGACTTGGTAATGTGGGATCTTATACCGGTATGATTTCGCAGGACGAAGGCGGTGTGAAAATTGTGGGCGTCGGTGAGGTTGAAGGTGCTGTTTTCAGTGAAAAAGGCATTGACATTCACGCCTTGATGAAATATCGTGCTGAGCACAAAACGATCGAAGGATTCCCGGGTACGCAGTTTTTGAAAAAAGAAGACCGCGAAAAAATCCTTGAATTTGATTGCGACATCCTGGTGCCGGCAGCACTGGAAAATGTGATCAACTCCGAGAATGCATCGCGCATCAAGGCAAAAATTATTGCCGAAGCCGCAAACGGTCCAACGACATTCCTGGCAGAACAGGATTTGCTCAAGGCAGGAAAACTGATCATTCCCGATGTATTCCTGAACGCGGGCGGTGTTACTGTTTCTTACTTCGAATGGCTGAAAAACCTGTCGCACATGCGTTTTGGACGCATGGAAAAGCGTTTTGACCAAAAGCAATCGGAAGCTTTAATCAATAAGATAGAAGAGATGACAGGCAAGACGCTGACTGACTCGGAACGACAGATGGTGGCTCGTGGCGCCGAAGAAATTGACCTGGTACGCTCCGGTCTGGAGGAAACCATGATTAACGCATACCAGCAAATCCGCGAGATCAGAGTGCAGCACAAGGAGGTGACAGACATGCGGACCGCAGCGTTTATGAACGCAATCATGAAGATTAGCAACGATTATCTCAATATGGGTATTTTCCCATAATGAAATTTGGAATACAGGACGCCGGAAATAGCCTCAGGTTGTTTCCGGCGTTTTTTTCATTACAGAAGAGATATCCCCAAAATTTTATTGCAAAAAATTTTGTTTCTTTAAAATAAAAAAAAATTAACAAAGGTTTATTAACTTTCCGCCTGAATTTTATTTGCTGATTTTGGCTTTTTGTTAAAATGTAATCCTAAAACAATGTCCGAAAAATTAGACAAGATTGACCTCAAGATTCTCAAGATTTTACAAGAGAACAGCAAGATTACTAATCTTGATTTGTCGAAAAAGATTGGGTTGTCTCCCGCACCAACGCTCGAACGGGTAAAAAAACTGGAGCAAAGCGGTGTGGTGGAGAGTTATCATGCGAAGGTGAGCCCACAGTCTATTGGCTTGAATGTCAAGACTTTCGTGTTGGTTTCGCTTGCCTGGCAGAAAGAAAATGCACTCAATAATTTCCTGGATAAAATCAGAGAAATCGAAGAGATTGTAGAATGCTACATCATCACCGGCGAGGCAGATTTCCTGATCAAAATCGTTTGCAAGGATATTCCAACTTATGAGCAATTGCTCTTCAAAACACTTTCGCAAATTGAGGAAATCGAACGCCTGAAGACGTTGATGACGCTCTCTACCGTTAAGGACTCCAAGCTTCTACCTTATAAATACGAATAAACTCAGGTTTTTTAATAAACCGTGTGTTTGATAATACCGAAGCCGCTACTGAATTTCTGTTGGCGGCTTTGTTTTCATGCTTCGCGTCCTTCTGCCAGAAGTAGCGAGTATCACTTCTATGAAAAAATACAAACAAACGCTGCTGTGGGAAATACACGGAGAAACACTTCCGGGTATTTCTTATGTGTTTGGTACGATGCATGTGCGCAACCAGCGCGCCTTTCAACGCCTCCAACCGGTATATGCTGCCATTGACAACTGTGCCGCTTTCGCCGCAGAATTTGATCTGGATGACGCGTCAGCCGGTGAAAATCTGCAAGTTTTGGCCCTGCCACCGGACGTGAGCCTCGATCAATTGATCCCGCCAAAAAAATACGAAAAGCTCCGTCATATCCTGCGTAAAACGGTAGATATTGAGCTGAATTTGCTTAAAAAAAGCCAGCCTATCCTGGTGGCCAACCTGATTGAAGAAAGCATCATGGCCATTGATATGCCCTTTTCGCTTGATCAGCATTTGTGGCAATATGCTCACAATCAGGAAAAAATAATGTTGGGCATCGAAACATTACAAGAACAGATTGAAATTCTGCGTCAAATTCCATTGAAACATCAAATCCAATCGCTCATTTCTACCGGGAGCAATATCTCATTACATCGCCGCAGTTTGCAAAAAATGGCAAAGTGGTACGAAGAAGGTGACATTCAGCAATTGTATAAAACTTCGCGTCGCGGAGCACATGACTTGCGAAAACTTCTACTTTACAACCGAAACGAACTCATGGCAAATCGCATCTGTGAATTGGTGAAGGCGCAAACGACTTTTTGTGCAATTGGAGCCGCACATTTAGCCGGTTTGAAGGGGGTTTTGCGTCTTTTGAAACGGAAGGGACTTCAGGTGAGGCCCGTCTCGATGCAGGGTGTATAAAAAACTCTTTTAAAGGTTGATTAGAAAGTAAGAGAAAATATCCAGAAGGATAATTGATAGCCCAAAAACGGAAATAAGTAAGTAGCCGGACAGTTTTACAGTCGATTGTCGAAAGTCAAATTAATCTGACAATCAACTTCTTATAAAATATTTTATTTGAACTTAAAATTGTCTCTTTACTTAGCTAAAATAAAAAAGCCCGCCTAAATTCTTAAGAATTTCAGCGGGCGTTGGCGGAGGAGGAGGGATTCGAACCCCCGGTACCTCTCGGTACGCCGGTTTTCAAGA
>CAZGAU010000184.1:0-9684 GCA_964523725.1 uncultured Saprospiraceae bacterium | reverse complement strand
TCCAAATTCCCACTTCCCATTTCGTTTTAATTTGCCCGGGCGATGGTTTTTGCTACTTGCGCCCAGCCCAGCTTGCCGTATTTTTTACCCAGCCTTACGATGATGATATTTTTCTCGGGATAAACGTACACAAACTGACCGAGAATGCCTTCCGCATAAAAATCGCCGGAGGGTTGGGCGAGGTATTGCACATCTTTGCCGTTTTCGTCCTTGCCGGGATTAATGCGATGCGGCCCGTTTATCACGGAGGTATCGGTCAAAACCTCATAATCCACCGTGTGCCACCATTGGTAGGAATAAATAAAGTTATTTACATTCTCGTCAAAAACCGTAGAGCGGCGCACCCAGTCGGCGGGCACGATTTGCTTGCCGTTCCAGTTGCCATTGTTCAGGTATAACCTGCCGAATTTGGCGAAGTCGCGCGCGCGGGCATTGATACAGCAGAAGGCTTTTGCGGTGCCGTTTTTCTTACTGTCAATACTCCAGGTAGCATCGTATTCCATCCCCAGGGGTTGCCAGATTTTTTCTTCGAGGTAAGCATCGATCATTTTGCCGGTGGCTTTTTCGACGATGAGACTGAGGATTTGCGTGTTCAGACTGATGTAATCAAACGATTGGTCGGGCGCCTGCTTAATGTCTTGTTTGTTGATGTATTTTCTGAGGTTTTTGCCGTAATAATATTTTGCCACGTCGCCGAAAGGATTAAAATAACCTTCATTAAAAGCGATACCTGATCGCATATTGAGCACGTGCTCGATGGTAATGCCGCCGAATTTGTCTTTGTCGAGATCAGTCAAGTAATTGGTGATCGGTTCGTCCACGCTTTTGATATAACCTTCGTCGATGGCGATGCCGAGCAAGGCGGAAACGAAGGATTTGGCGACGGAGAACGAAGGCACGACGGAGGTTTCATCGTATTTATTAAAATATTTTTCGTACAAAATGCTGTCGTTGCGAATCACCAGGTAAGCCACAGTTTTGGAGTCTTCCAGGGCTTCCTCGAAAGTGTATTTTTTACCTTTGATGGTCACCTCGCGGGGCATTCTCAGAGTGTTATCGCCGGTCGCTTCTATGAATTGAAAAGGTTCGGCGGGCTTTTCCACCGTGCGACTGGGAAACTTTTTATAATCATTGGCATCGGCAAAATTCCAGATAAAAAAACGCCCCACATGGCAGGAGCTTAAAAACAAGAGGGGTAGTAGCAGGTATCCTAATTTTTTCATATAGTGAATGGTTTTGCTGCGATGATAATCAAATTTCACGGAAAAATGTTGTAAATAACCGCTCAAATTATTACATATCCGATCTTAATTTTCCAGTTTAAACACATTTACACCGATCGCGTAGCCATAAACCTTTTCTTTCTCTTTGTAAATCCGGATTTTATTACAAGCCATGCCCAGATCGATTTTCGCCCAGGTAGCGCCGCCGTCGCGGGTTTCATAGCCACTGTGGAGCGTGCCCACGTAGCCATGCTGTTCATTAATAAAACCTACACCAAAGGAGCGCGCCTGAAAGTCTTCGCAGAAGAGTAACTCCTGCCAGGTGTTGCCGCCGTCGGTGGTTTTGGCGATGCGTTGTTGCTTGGCATTAGGGTCGGGATTATACGATTGAATGGTGACGTAGCCCACTTCCGGGGTCGGGAAAGAAGCTTTCCAGGTGATTTCGTGCGGGCGGTTGGATTGATACACTTTTTGCCAGCTTTTACCGCCATCTTTAGTATGTAATATCAGGGCGTTGGATTTTGTAATATCGGCATTGGAAGCCGCACAGGCAAAGCCTTTATTTTTATTAAACATTTTGATATCGAACAGCATGCCGGCATCGGCATTCATATCATAGGAAGTAAATGTTTCGCCATTATCGTGAGATACCAGCATCATCGCCGGACTCCCGACGCGCCCCACCGCAAAAACATGATATTTATAATCAAGTTTTCCATGATTTATGAATTCCTCTTTTACAATATCAATCGCACACAAGCCTTTTACGTAAGGTCCATCATAACTCACGGGCGACCAGGTTTTACCGCCATCCAGGGTTTTATATAATGGAATCGTATCGGTTACATTCGGGAAATAATCTGTGCCCACGGTACCGGCAAAGCCGCGCAGACTGTCCATAAAAGCGATACACCGGAAAAACGTACCCTTTTGCTCCAGTTGCAGCGTCCAACTTGCGCCGCCATCCGCGGTGTTATAAATTTTGCCGGAGCCGTTTACATACCAGCCGGTATTTTCATTTACAAAGTAAATATCGTCCTGTTTGCCGGGGTAAGGCTCGGTATCGAGTTTGGTCCAGGTTTGAGCAACGGCATTACCTAACAAACCGCAAAATGTAAAATAATAAATGTAAAATCGCAAAAAATAGAGATTTCGTTTCATACAACAAGATTTAAATAGGAGGCTGCCGAACGCAGTAACGACGGCAACCTCGGCGTGTTTAAAGCAGGTTTTTCAAAAAACATTTTCTTTACCAGCGTAAATAACTTTGCAGCGATGAAAAATAAAACTACGTGTAGATTATTACATTTGATATTGGAAAAAGAGGCTGCTGAAAGCCAACAGCCCCGGAAATGCGGATAGTTTGGATTATTGGGGTACGTAGGTCAAGGTCCGTTTTTTGGAATTAATAACCACCATTTTCTCAGGGGTGATTTCCACAATTTCATTGATTGCTTCCTCGCCTTCCTGGTCCACCCGGATCAGGCTTTTCTGGTCGTCGCTCAGTTTCCAGGTGCCGGTCATTAACTGCCCGAAGGTGGAAATTTCATAAGTACCGTCGGCATTGTACGTAAAAGTGGAAGTGCGCAGTCCGTCCGCCAGCAGCGGTTTCTGGGCTTCCAGTTGTTTGGCTTGTTCGGGATTTTGGGCGCGCACATTGTCCAATACATCTTCCACAGCTTGCGGGATGATGCTTTCGTGCATCCGCCATTTACGGCTGATTAAATCGGCCAGGCTGCTATTATTATTTACTTCGGGTTTGGGTGTGCTTACATTGGCAACGGGCGTTACCTGATATCCTTTGTCGCGCAGGAGTGCGATTACACCGGTTTTGCCGCCCAGATGACCGGCGCCAACCGCATAAAACGTGGGCTTTCCCTTGCTCCATTTTTCAATAATGGGAATCCATTCGCGGTTGCGCGATTCAAGCATAGCTTGCTCCATTCCATTATATTCACTAAAATATTCATTCGAGAAATTATATAATTTTTCTACGTCCTGTTCTTTATAAATCGCGACCATATCGGCGAATATGTCTTTCATTTCATTATATTCGCTAATACTTTCTGTAAGCATTTTGGCCTGATCTTCAAAAGACATGATATCTATCGCTGCCAATTGACGCGTCGGTGTTTCCAGACCCAGCACTTCGGCGTTTTGCGCCTGCGCGAGCTGTACCAGCGTCATTTCCCAGGAAGCAGGCTGACAACCTAAATATTTTGGATAGATAAAACTGGCAAGCAGGAAAGGTTTTACGGCCGCCAATTGATCGAAATCCATGCCCAGGCTATCTTTAAAAAATTGGCTAACCAGCTTTAAATCAGCTTTTTTCAAATAATCTTTTGTTGTTTTACCATTGGCCAGCACCATGCCTTGTTGCATTTCGGTCATCATATTCGGATCGTCGAAATCGAGCTCAAGCGCCAGTTGTTCGGTTGCTTTCAGCTTGGTTCTGATGGCGTCGGTCACGGCAAGATCGTCAGGGCAAAGCAGGTGAAAAGTGCCAAAAAGATAGGAGGGCTTCTCCAGTCCCTTTCCGGAAATTTCCCAGAGTAATGTTTTGTCGGATTGCGCGAAGATATTTACACTGCTAAATAAAAGTGTAACAATGAATATCCAGATTGTCTTTTTCATAATAGTGGTGATTTTTTTTTAATAACTCAATGATATTGCAAAACTGCATTCTTTTTTATAAAAACTTGATGAAAGAAACTATAATTTAGAATTAATAAATACTTAAAGAAAAATGAGACATCGGATGCCGGACGCCGGATTAGTATTGCCCTGGTAAGCAAAGCTTTAAATCCAAATTAAATAAGCTTAACAAAAACTAAAATTTTAAATAAACCGCCGGCAAGTTGTTAACTTTGATTGTATGAAAGCACCGGTTTACAAGGTCATTATTTTATTGATGGGCATCTCGGCGATCGGCATGATCGGGTTGCAGAGTGGCTTTTTGTACAAGCAATACCTCGAACAACAACGTAATTTTGATTTTAATGTGCAACGCGCTGTGGCGGTTACTGCCAATATGTATAGTTTGTGGAACAGTCATACCTCCAATTCCATGGATGCCAATACTTATAACGCACTTTACACGAATGCGGATACGACCTTCACCTTTATGATTGCGCAGAGTGCTCAACGCTATCCATTGCTTGATTTTCAGGCAGATACGATTTTACCGAAAATCCGAAAGGAGCAATTCCTGCGCTTCAAAGAAGAACTGGAAGCCACACGGCGCAAGGAAAACAAGCGTTTGCACGAGTTTTATATCTTCCGCACGATCCAGTACTGCGCCGATTGCAAAGACGACAGCCTGAGCATCGCCAACATTTTTCCCCTGGATTCTTTAATACGCAGTCAATTAATTGCGAATCATATTACTACAAAAGCAGAAGTTGCATTTTATAATAAAGTAAATAAGCAATTTTCTTATTTACCTTCAGCGCAGGCGGATACTGCGGCTTTGATCTCCACACCGTTTGTTTATGATTTCAATCCAACCGAACAGCTCCGGCTTTATTTTCCCGATAAAAACCGCTTGATCGCAGCTTCGCTGGCGCTGCCGGCAGTGGCTTCGCTGGTGCTGGTGGTGGTGTCTTTGTGCGGTTTCTGGCTGGCGCTCCGCGTAATTTTCCGGCAAAAACAATTATCAGAACTGAAAAATGATTTTATTAATAATGTGACACATGAATTTAAAACACCGATCTCAACCATCGCCTTTGCAGTGGCCAATATTGAAAACGAACAAACTATTCACCAACCGGAGTACATTAAACAATTTACCAAAGTGATCCGGGACGAGAACAAACGCCTCAATGCACAGGTTGAAAAGGTATTGCAAACCGCGCTTTCCGAGCGTAAGGCACTGGAAATGAAGCGAGAACCGGTGAATTTGCACGAAATTATAAATGATCTGGCGGATGCTTATGAGTTGAAAATCAAGGATAAAGGCATGATTCACCGTAAGCTCAACGCGGCGCGGGCGCAGGTCACCGGAGACGAATTTCATATCAGCAATGCGATTTCCAATTTGCTGGATAATGCGCTGAAATATTCCAATGGAAATCTTGATATTACATTACATACCGAAAGCGATGAGCGTGGCGTCATTATTCGTGTGGCGGATAACGGGATCGGCATCGAGAAGGAGCATCTGCAGCTGGTTTTTGAAAAATTCTACCGCGTACCGAATGGCAATGTGCACAATGTCAAGGGTTTCGGTTTGGGGTTGAGTTACGTGAAGGAGATAGCCGGCAAGCACGGCGGGCAAGTGCAAGTGAGCAGCAAGCCTGGGAAAGGCAGCATATTTTCGATTTTTTTGCCATTTGATACTATGACATAATCATTTGATAGTGCAGCATAAATATAATCTTTTTTAAACATGAATAAAGACAGAAAGCCCATTTTATTGGCAGAAGACGACGCCAATTTCGGGATGATGCTCAAAATTTTCCTGGAAATGAATGGCTTTGCGGTCACGCTTTGCGCAGACGGCGAGCAGGCGGTGCGGGCTTTCAATCAACAGGATTATGATCTTTGCATCCTCGATGTAATGATGCCGAAGGTGGATGGTTTTAGCGCAGCAGAAATGATTGCCAATAGCAAAAAGCACACGCCGTTTGTGTTTTTGACTGCAAAGAGCCTGAAAGAAGACCAGGTGAAAGGCTATCAAATCGGGGCAGCCGATTATTTAGTAAAACCCTTCGATCCTGAGATTTTATTGTTAAAAATAAATGTTTTATTACGTAATAACGGGCAAAATGTAATAAAAAAAGCTCAATATCAAATCGGAAATTATACCTTTGATTATGACCGCCGGATTTTAGACTTGAATGGAGAAAACCAACGCCTTAGCCCAAAGGAAGCTGAATTACTACGCCTTCTCTGCGAGCGCCGGGATGATTTGCTCCTGCATGAGGAAGCGCTGCTGAAAATCTGGCAAAACGACGATTATTTCACCAAGCAAAGCATGAATGTGTTTATTACACGCTTGCGTAAATACCTGAGCAACGACCCCGAATATATAATCGAAATCGAAAATGTACACAGCAAGGGCTTCATCCTGAAGCAACAAAAAAGCTAATTACTTAGCTCCTACCAGCGCCTCTACCCACTGGTAAGTGCGCAGGCCCGGCAGTTGGGGATCGTCGCTGATGCTTGCCAACTGGAACACGCCGCCATCCTCGCCAACCGGGGCTTCCAGCTTGCCGCGATGCAAAGCCTCATAGGTCTCGTAGTCGAGCGCCTGGCGGTTTTGTAAATTCGCAAACAAGTGAAATTTATTCACGATCTCGCGCCATTGAGGTTGCACCTCTCCTTCAAAAACCTTTGATTTAGAGCCACTTCCGTAAGCAAAGAAGCCCAGGTTCTTGCCGCTCAGGTCATTGCCCGCCTGCAAATCTAATTCCAGCACGCTCATCAAAGCCAGGAAAATAGAGCCGGTATATACATTGCCTACGAGGCTGGACGCGCGCTCGCCGGGTTCGATGCATTCTTTTACAAATGCCTGATATGCAGGTGTTTTGGAAACCAGTTTCAAATAATTTGCCTCACTCTTATCCGCCGGAACAGGCGCGCCGGTTTCCTGCTCGATTTGTGCCTGCTTGCCGGATTTTAAAGCTTCTTCTAAATAAATTTCCGAGAAAATGCGCCGTGCGTGATAGGCATAGGGCAGGTGGAAAACCAGTCTTGACCAGCGCCCCGACAAAGCCGGCCCGGCATGACCATTCACATAACCCAAAGCACTGGAAATGAAGCTGTAATAAGCCTGCTTGACACGCTCCTGGTAGCAATCATTCGAGTATTGCCCATCAAAAATCGGGGTATCGCGATGCAGGTACACATACGCATCGGTAGCATCAAATACACCGAGGGCTGGATTGGATTGTACCTTGCCTTCGGGAAGATCGCTTCCTGCTTCCAGATTCAATAATTCCAAAGCTTCTCGCGCTACGTCCTCGCGCTTGATCTGGCGTACCGGCTTGAAAAAATCGTGCACATCCACGGTTGCTACGCCCCAGGCATCGCCGATGGCGAGCAGACGCGGGTTTTGCTTCACCAGCATAGCGATAGCGCCGGCGCCCTGGGTGTATTCACCACCGGAACCGAGTTCGTATTTTGCAAAATCGGTGGCGATCACAATACCCACGCGGTTCGGAGCGCCCTTTGCCCAGTCGAGCGTATTTTGCAAGGCATCCGTTGCACCGATACAGGCGAAGGTCAGATCTACTGCGTCACATTGCAAAAAACAATCTTTACCGTACTGATTTTCAAAATATTGCACGAGCATACCCGCCACATAGCTGGCGATAGGCTTGGAGCCGTCGAGTCCGCTCTCGGTACCCACATAGAGGCGACCGATATTCCTGGGATTGAGTTTATTTTTTTGAATCAAATCCAGTGCAGCATTGGCGGCCATAGTGGCTGCATCTTCGTGCACATCGGGCATGGCCATAGCGGTCAAACCCAGACCTTTATTGAGTTTCGCGTATTCGATCGAGCGGGCATCCGCCAGCGTTTCAATAGGCAAATAAAGATTCGGCACATACACCGACATATCGTCAATTCCGACTTTCGTCACCTGTTTTTCCATGGCAAATAATTTGGTCAAAAGCTAATTAAAACTAAGTAAGACCGATTTAACAAAAAGGTTTAGGTTTTGGGGCGTAAAAAAACGCGGGGTTTTACGATGGCTAAAGCCAATTTTAATTAAATCCCGCACTTTAATTACCTTAAAAATCAGGAATAAAGACCGGAAAACACCTCATTTTTAATACACTTTGAAAACTTTATTTTGACTGTAAGTGGTTTGTACTCAACAATTCCCATTCCACGGCGTTGACATAAATTGTAAATGACAAAGGAAAATCGTACCTTTGCAGCCGATTTTATCTCACCAAAATTTTATATATAAATGCAAGCTGTAGAAAACAAGCTGAAGTACAAAGTTAAAGATATTAATCTCGCCGACTGGGGACGCAAGGAAATCGAGCTAGCCGAGGCAGAAATGCCGGGCTTGATGGCACTGCGCGAACGCTACGGTCCTAGCAAACCGCTCAAAGGCGCGCGCATTGCGGGTTGCCTCCACATGACCATCCAAACGGCGGTACTCATCGAAACGCTGATAGAACTGGGCGCTGAAGTGACCTGGTCTTCCTGCAACATTTTCTCTACCCAAGATCACGCCGCCGCAGCCATTGCCGCAGCAGGTATCCCGGTGTATGCATGGAAAGGTATGACGGAAGAAGAATTTGACTGGTGCATCGAACAAACCCTGTACGCCTTTGAAGGTGGCCAGCCCTTGAACATGATCCTGGATGATGGCGGTGACCTGACCAACATGGTTTTTGATAAAAACCCGGAACTGGTGGCAGGCATCAAGGGACTCAGCGAAGAAACCACTACCGGTGTGCACCGTTTGTATGAGCGTATGAAGAAAGGCACCTTGCCAATGCCGGCGATCAATGTAAACGACTCGGTAACGAAATCGAAATTTGACAATAAATACGGTTGTAAAGAATCAGCAGTAGATGCGATCCGTCGCGGTACAGACGTGATGATGGCTGGAAAAGTGGCGGTTGTAGCCGGCTACGGCGATGTAGGAAAAGGTACGGCAGCTTCTTTGCGTGGTGCAGGTTGCCGCGTGATCGTGACCGAAATCGACCCGATCTGCGCATTGCAGGCAGCGATGGACGGCTACGAAGTGAAGAAAATGGTGAATGCCATTCCGCGCGCGGACATCGTGATCACGGCTACGGGTAACAAGGACATTGTAACCGGCGAGCATTTCAAGCTGATGAAAGATAAAACCATCGTGTGCAACATTGGTCACTTCGACAATGAAATTGACATGGCCTGGTTGAAGAAAAACCACGGTAGCACGAAGGTGAATATCAAGCCTCAAGTTGATAAATACACCGTTGACGGCAACGACGTGATCATCCTGGCGGAAGGTCGTCTGGTGAATCTGGGCGTAGGTACCGGTCACCCGTCATTCGTAATGTCGAACTCCTTTACCAATCAGGTATTGGCGCAAATCGAATTGTGGAACAACACCGATCAGTACGAAAACAAAGTGTATGTGTTGCCCAAGCACCTCGATGAGGAAGTGGCACGCCTGCACCTGGCGAAAATCGGCGTAGAACTGGAAGAACTCTCTCCTGAGCAAGCCGAATACATCGGCGTGGAGCAGCAGGGACCGTTCAAGCCGGAATATTACAGATATTAAGGGTTGAAAGGTTGATAGGTTGAGCGTCATCAACCAACAAAAAAGGCTTTCGCGGCGTGGCTGCGGGAGCCTTTTGTAATTTACAAGAAATAAGACCTCGCCTGACAATCATACATTTTTCTTTAAATTCTTGACACGGTCATCCCGGGTTTTGACAAAATCCCGCCCTTTTATTCCACAGAAAAGCTGGCGCCACTACCTATCTTTTTCTCCAAATGAATTTGTTTC
>CAZGAU010000183.1:0-9712 GCA_964523725.1 uncultured Saprospiraceae bacterium | reverse complement strand
CCCAATTCCAGCATGTCGCCCAAAATGGCAATCTTGGGTCTGCCGGGCATCTCCGCAAAATTCAGGATCGCCAGCTCCATGCTGCTGGGATTGGCATTATAAGCATCCAAAACAAAGGTATTGGAGGCTATTTTCTTGATCTGCGAGCGATTACTCTTGGGTTCGTAAGCTTCGATTGCAGCCTTTATTTTCTGCGTCGGCACTTTAAAATACCTGCCCAACACAATGGCCGTCATGATATTCGCAAAATTGTATTTCCCAAAAAGTTGGGATTGAATTTCAATGATCGTACCATCATCATCCATAAACGCCGCTTTCACAAATGGCTGGGCATCCATCATTTTCACTTCATACACCGGATTGTCGAAATCAAAAGATTCGCTTCCGGCATAAAACAGCTTCTTCTTCACCGGAGCTGCCAGTTCTTCCAGAAATTCTTCATCCTGATTGATAAAAGCCATGCCATCGTGCGCCGCCAGATAGCGGTACAATTCGGATTCTCCTTGCTTTACACCTTCCAAACTTCCGAAACCTTCGAGATGTTCTTTGCCAATATTGGTGATCAGTCCATGCGTAGGTTCCGCGATTTTGCACAAAAAATCCACTTCGCCGATATTATTGGCGCCAATTTCCAATACTGCCACCTCTGTTTTTTGCGGCATTTTCAGCAGGGTCAATGGTACTCCAATGTGGTTATTGAAATTCCCCTTAGTGAAATGGGTCGGATAATGGCTGCTCAAAACCGCACTGACCAGGTCCTTGGTCGTTGTTTTTCCATTGCTTCCGCAGATGGCGATCACCGGAATATAAAACTGGCGGCGATGGTGCCAAGCCAATGATTGCAAGGTTTCCAGTACGTCATTTACCAGAATAAACCGATCGGAGGTACAAACTTTGATATCATCCACTACGGCATAGGCAGCACCCTGATCCAGCGCCTGTTGAGCAAACCGATTTGCATCGAAGCGATCACCCCGAAGTGCAAAAAACAGATCGCCGGTACTCACTTTCCGAGAATCCGTGACAATGTTGGGGTGTTGAAGAAAAACCTGATAAAGCTGGTCTGTGGTCATGGTGCAAAGTTAAAAATGATCGGGATAAATAAAAAAGCCTCCATACAGCAACAGCGGCAGTATGGAGACTGTTTACGGATCCCTCCGTATATTCAGCGATTAATATTTGCTTCGTTTCTGTCTTTTCGACTTGGTCTTGAAATGGTGTCCTCCCGGATCATCATTTCCGCTCGGCGAACCGACGCGAACCATCGCACAACGGAAACCAATGGTACGATCTGCCTGATCCTCCTGCTTAAAGCGGCGTGTACCCGGCGACAACCAGTAAGCGCGATCCGCCCAGGAACCACCCTTTATTACGCGTGCCTTGTCGCTGACCAGCGTGGTCACACCATATTCATAGAAGGCTTCAGATTCCTGGTCACCATCCAGATAGTTGTGAACTTCGCCCTTGCGATAGTTTTCGCGGTTAGCCACTTCGTCATTTTCTACATAACGGTAGCGGATACGCCCCAAGCTGTCTTTTTCAACAGGTTCACCATTTTCATCCAGCACTTTTTGCTTGAATTTGCCACCCCGATAAGGGTTCAAGTCATGGTTTTCCACATCACGCAAGGTAATACTGGTCAATGGACGATACAAATCGGCAGTCCATTCGCTCACGTTGCCACCCATATTGTACAAACCAAAGTCGTTTGGCAGGTAAGAACGCACTGGCGCGGTCGGACAAGCATCGTCGTTCAGATTACCGGCAGTACCCATATAGTCACCACCGCTGCGCTTGAAGTTGGCAAGCATCATACCCTGATATTTGTCGCGCTTCTGATATCGAACGGTGTTACCATTCCAGGGATAAATTCTTCTATCTGTAATCAGTTCATCTTTCTCAGAGGAGCGGTTGCCTTGCAGTGCAAGTGCAGCGTATTCCCATTCAGCTTCCGTCGGCAGGCGGTAAGAAGGCAATAAAATACCGTCTTCAAAACGAACCGGGCGCTCGCCACCTGTACGCAGGTCTTTCAGGTTCTTGCGTACATTACCCTGATACTGACCCACCAGGTAAGATTCGGTGTTGAAGTTATCTTCGTCCTTCTGTTCAGGGTTTGAATTCAAAATACCTTTTTCGATGAGCAACATTTCGTTGACACGGTCGGTTCGCCACTTGCAATATTCATTGGCTTGCAACCAGGATACCCCTACCACCGGATACTCGTCGTAAGACGGGAAGCGGAAGTAGGTTTCTACCATCGGTTCGTTGTACGATAATTCTTCGCGCCATACCAGCGTATCGGGCAAAGCATTGAGGTACACCTCCGGGTAAGATTCACCGAATACACGATCAATCCAGTAAAGGTATTCGCGATAGTCGAGGTTGGAAACTTCGGTTTCGTCCATATAAAAGGAAGTAACCGTTACACGGCGGGCGATGTTATCCCAGTCGTAGGTAACATCTTGCTCGGTGACACCCATAGTGAAGGTACCACCTTCGATCAGAACAAGGTTCGGACCGGTGATTTGACCTTCATAATCGAGTTTTTCAAAACCGCCCCACTTGGTGTCGTTATACTTCCAACCGGTAGTTGCGGAGCGTTCTTTTTTGCTACAGGATGCTAATAACAATACGGCACCCAACAGGATAAGCCCTGATCTTAACATTTTTTCCATGGATTCCTTCGTATTTGCTCTTTAGAGAAAATGACTGACAAATATAGTTTTAAAGTTTATAAGTTGAGGAGGTTAGGAGTTGAGTTTTTTTCAAATTTAACCTTTGAAGCCATTTTCAACTTCTAAACAACTAAGCTCCTAAACTCTATTTAAACATTTTAAAACAATCGTTATATCGCGAATTGCGGCGGCGGCGCTGAGTTTCCCGGCTGTCATCAAAATTGATGGTCAGCGAAATTTCGTGCGTACCTCCGGTATTGACCGTGGCCAGCTGCGACATAGTGAAATCATAACTATAACCAATGCGCAGTGCCCCTTCACGAAAACCCGCCAAAATAATGGCTGCATCCGCATTGTTCGGAGTCTGTCTGTACCACAATCCGCCAAAGAACTTTCCGAAGCCGGCATAGGCTCCGACGTTGACTTGCAGGAAGTCAGCCTGCTTCGCAACAAGTACATTCGGGGATATAAACGCGGGACTTTTTCGATTATTGCTTCCTTTAACTTCAAATTCTGCTCCGGCTTGCAATGTAATGCGCATTGGTAGCCCTGCAGCCAAGTTTTCATTGACCGCAAAGAAGTTATCATCCGGGTTATTCAGGTGTTTTACAGAAATACCTCCATAAAATTTTTCATTATAGATCAATAACCCTGCAGAAATATCTACTGTAGAATTATTCAAACTCGCAGGACGCTGCTCGGCACTTGGAGTCGGATTTCCGGAGGGATCTTCAAAGCCATCCCGTGGATCGATCTGGTCACCAAACTGAAGCCTGTCCCAATCCAGGCTATTGCGAATCATACCCGCTTCCACGCCGAATTTGACAAAAGCACTATGCGTAATCTGCAATTCATAGCCATACACCCCACTGATTCTCACCGTTTTATACACGCCGTCCATCGCATCATCCGCCATCAAGATCAAGCCGATGCCACTGTTCAGAGATTGAATCGACTGCTCATAAGACGCTGCATAAGTCTGGTAGCCACCGGAAATCTGTCCCCATTGATTGCGGTAATTTAAGGTAAGCCTTGGCGCATCGGTCACCCCCGCAAAAGCCGGGTTGATCTGGAGCGGAGCGGCGTAGAATTGTGAAAACAGAGGGTCTTGCGCCTGTAGCAGCTGCGTTGCCATCACCCCCAAAGCGCAAATGAGTATCAGTTTGTACATGAAGTTGCCGGGTTCATTTAGTTGAAAAATGTGTGTCTTCTCGTATTCGGACGTTTTTCAATTGTATATTGCTGCTTGTTAAGTATTTATCATCCGGAAAAGCATTTCTATTTTACAATCCGAAATAATTAACAATTGACAATGAACAATTTTACGTCCGGTTGTTGTCTTTGCAATAAAATACGAGTGGTAATTTTGCAAAAAAGAATTAAAATACCCATGGCTGCATCCTGCAAAATGTGTCGCCTGGCTGCCTAAATGAAGGGCAATACGAATATTTAATCAACGTTAGTTTTACAGCAAAATTGCAGTCCCGTTGTGCAAATCCCCAAATAACCGATCACAGATAACAAATCAAGGATAACCCAATTTTTATTATATGAGAAACTTTACCGCTACCCTGGTCCTTTTGCTTTTTGTCGTTCCGTTTTTCCTGAATGCGCAAAATACTTTCAGAATTTCTCTGGACTGGGACGCCGAACCGGTAACGATCTCGGTTGGCAATGAAACATTTGAACGCTGGCGCTTCAAGGATGCCGTCATCAGCGACGACTACCCTACTCTGCCCTGGGTGATGCGCACCGCGCCGGTAAACAGCTTCGGCAATCTGACGGTAGAGCTTGTCAATGCTCGCTTTGAGCCTTTTGAACGGTCGGCAACTTTGGATGATAAAATCCTGGAAGAGAGTCTGAATTTTGAAACCAGCGTAGTGCGCGACCGCAATGGCTATATGGCCAAAGTCGCATTTGTGCCGATCATCCGCAAAGGCAGCAGCTACGAGCGCCTGGTGGAAGGAGAAATTAGGTTAAACCTTGATCCTCAACCGGTTATTCGACCTCGCGGCCCCGAAAGCACCACGGTCAGCGCCCTGAGCGACGGCGATATTTATAAATTCGCGGTCAGCGAAACAGGCATGTACAAACTCACCTATGATTTTCTGAAAAACCGGCTGGGCATCAGCAATCTCGATAGCATCGACCCAAGAACCATCAAGATTTATGGCAATGGCGGCGGCATGCTGCCTTTTTACACCGAAGCCGAGCGCATCGACGATCTACAGGAAAACAGCATTCTGGTAAACGGTGAAAACGACGGCAAGTTTGATGTTGCAGATTTCATTCTTTTTTACGGGGAAGGTTCCGACAAATGGATTTTCGATGCTGCAAACCAGGAGTTCAATCTGCAAAAAAACCTTTACGATACTAAAAATTATTATTTCGTAAAAATCAGCCCCGGCAACGGCAAACGCCCGGAAACACAAGGTTCGCTAGGCAATACGGCTTACACGTCAACTTCATTCAATGATTTTGCGCGTTTTGAACAAGAGAAAATCAACCTGCTGTACGATTGGGGCGTGCGCACCAGCAAGGCCCAGGGCTCTGGTCAGAATTGGTATGGCGATTGGTTCCGCACGGCGCGGGAATACTCGTATGATAATTTGTTTGCTTTTCCGAATATCGTCACGGAGGTACCGGCCAAAGTACGGGCTGAAATGATGCTCCGCGCTACCCGAAATTCTAGCTTCACCCTTGAAATCAACGGCAATACGCTGACCAGTTCGCAGGCGGGCAGGGTACCCACGCTCAGTGGTGAAGGTGACAACGAAACGAATTACGCTTATCCGGCGATTGTCAACACCACATTTTCGCTGACAAATCCTGGAGTGAATGCAAAAGTACGCTATCCCAATCCTGGCGGGGCTAATGATGGCAGCGAGGGCTGGCTGGATTTTATACAATTAAACGTGCGCCGCAGGCTGACCATGTCGGGCAATCAAATGATTTTCAGGGACATAGAAACGCTGCAATACCCGAATGCCACTTTCCAGATCGAAAATGCCAATAATAATTTATTAATTTGGGATATCACTAATCCGTTAAGCGCTAAAAATCAAGAAATTACACTAAACGGAAATATCCTAAGCTTTGGCACGAGTACCACGGAATTAAAAACCTTTATCGCTTTTGACAGAAATGCCAATTTTGCCAGCCCAGAAGCTGTGGGTAAAATCCCGAACCAAAATCTGCATGCCATTGACAATATTGATTTATTGATTGTATATCACCCTGATTTTGAGCAGGAAGCGCAACGCCTGGCGGACCATCGGGCCAATCACAGCGGTTTGGCGGTTGGTCTGGCACGCATTGATCAGGTGTATAACGAATTTGCCTCGGGTCGGCGCGATGCCACGGCGATCCGCGACTTTGCCCGCATGCTGTACGATCGCAACAGCCGCCTGAAATACTTGCTGCTCATGGGCGACGGCTCTTTTGACCATAAAAACATTTACGGTAACGGCACCAATTTTATACCCACATATCAAAGAGATTCCCAGAATCCGATTTTTGCATTTCCTACCGATGATTATTATGCCATATTATATGGCTCTAATCCCGGCGATCCGCTAGTGGGCAATCTAACCCTGGCGGTGGGCAGGCTGACGGTCAAAACATTACAAGAAGCATCAGCTGTAGTAAATAAAATTATTAAATATGATACCAATCCGGCATCATTAAGCGACTGGCGCAACCGCGTGGTGTTTGTTGCCGATGATGAAGATTTTAACCAGCACGTCAGAGATGCTGATTTTATTGCGGAAGACATCAGTAAGCAGAATCCCTTTTTGAATGTAAATAAAATTTATTTAGATGCTTTCCCGCAGGTATCGGCATCCGGCGGCGACCGTTTTCCGGCAGCCAAGGAAGAGCTGAACCGCTCTATTTTCAGGGGGGTGCTGGCGGTGACCTACCTCGGACACGGCGGCGAAAAAGGCTGGGCGCAGGAGCGCGTTTTGGAGATTTCGGACATTACCAATTGGGATAATGCCGATCGCCTGCCTTTATTTATAACCGCTACCTGTTCATTTACCGGTTATGATAATCCGACATTTACCACCGCCGGTGAAGAAACCCTGCTAAATCCAAGGGGTGGCGCAATTGCCCTGCTCACCACGGTGCGTGCGGTGTACGCCAACCAAAACGCGGAGCTGACTGAGGTCGCATTGCAACAAATCTTCAATCGAGGCGCCAGTGGCTATAATTCGCTGGGGGAAGCCCTGCGGCTGGCTAAAAACAGCATCACTAATACCTCGACGACGACCAACTCCCGGAAATTCTCGCTGATCGGCGATCCCTCGCTGCGTTTGGCCATCCCGGAATTGAACGTCAATACGACCCGTATCAATGCCCGGGAAGTAACGGTTGCTTCTTATGATACCATTCGTGCCTTGCAAAGAGTCACGGTGGAAGGCATTGTAGCCGATGCGAATGGCAATCAACTGACCAATTTTAACGGTATTGTCTATCCGACTGTTTTTGATAAAAAAACCACCACCTCCAATCTGGTAAATGATGCAACCGGCTCGCGCCCAAGTCGTCCGTTTGATTTTACCGTGCAAAGAAATATAATCTTCAAAGGTCGGGCTTCGGTGACCAACGGCGCGTTTCAGTTTACATTCGTCGTCCCCAGAGATATCAACTACCAGTTTGGTCCAGGTAAAATCAGTTATTATGCTGCCAATGAAAATACCCTGACCGATGGCGCCGGCAGCTACGAACGCGTCATTATCGGCGGTACTTCCGATGCATTGGCGGACGAGCAAGGACCTCAGGTAGATGTGTTTATGAATACTGAAAATTTTATATTTGGCGGCATTACCAATCCGAATCCAACGCTACTGGTCAAATTGCAGGATGAAAACGGCATCAACGTGGTCGGCAACAGCATTGGCCACGATCTCGAAGCGGTGCTCGACGGCAATACGCAAAACTCCTTCTTACTCAATGACTTCTACGAATCCGATCTCGACGATTACAAGCGCGGTGCGGTGCGGTATCCGCTGTTTGATCTTGCCGAGGGGCGCCACGAAATCCGAGTTACTGCCTGGGATGTAGCAAACAACCCTGCGGAAGGCTACACCGAATTTCTTGTGGCAGCGTCTGAAGAAGTGGCGCTGAAGCATGTATTGAATTACCCCAATCCATTCACCGACCGTACCTGTTTTCAGTTTGATCACAATCTCGCCGGGCAGGAACTGGATGTAATGATCCAGATTTTCACCATCTCCGGCAGGCTGGTCAAGACCATTCAAGCCAATATTTTCTCGGATGGCGCTTTGCGTCTGGGCGATTGTATCGAATGGGACGGCCGGGATGACTACGGCGACCGCCTGGCGCGCGGGGTGTACCTTTACAAAGTGAAAGTGCGATCAAATTTGGGTACTACCAACACCCTGAGCGGAGAAAGTGATTTTGAAAAATTAGTCATCTTAAAATAAGTTTTTCGTTTTTACGTATAAGATATGGTTGGCAAGGAATTTGATAAGAATTCTTTAACATTTCTATTGATCAAGGTTCGCTGGCAACAGCTACCAAATAACCAATAATAACAGCTAACACTTTTGAAATGCTATATTTGCAGAATTTTTCAAAAAACAACGATCTCATGAAGAAACTACTACGCGTGACACTGGTGGCAATTTCTTTTTGCTTTGTGTCGGAAGCTCTTACCGCTCAGTGTTTCTATGACCCTGACAAAGGAGCTTATTTTAACCTCGACGGAACGCCCTGTACGAACACGGTTTCTACCGCGGTGCCTTTCCTGCGCATTGTCTCAGATGCCCGCTCCGGCGCAATGGGTGATGTGGGTATCGGCATTTCTGCTGACCCAAATGCCATGCACTTCAACGCATCCAAACTGGCTTTCGCAGATCAGGATTTTGCCATGTCGGCAACTTATACGCCCTGGCTGCGTTCGCTGGGTCTGAATGACGTGTATCTGGCCTATCTCACCGGCTACAAAAAAGTGGACGACCTGCAAACCATAGGCTTTGGCTTGCGCTATTTTTCTTTGGGTAGTATTCAGTTTACAGATATTAATGGCGAGCCGCTGATCACCGGTAAACCCAACGAATTTGAGGTTGCCGTGGCCTATGCGCGTAAGCTGACCGATAATTTCTCGGCTTCGGTGACGGGTAAATTCATTTACTCCAACCTAGCTGCCGGGCAGGTGGTACAAGGAGAAACCATCGAAGCCGGTGTAGCCGGCGCTGCGGATTTCTCTTTTACCTATAAAACTGAAATTGACATGAACAACGCTGAATCCAATCTAACCGTGGGTTTGGCGGCTACGAATATCGGTTCCAAAATTACCTACACCCGCTCGCTGGTGAAGGACTTTATCCCTGCCAATCTGGGGATCGGCGCAGCCTGGGATATCGACCTGGATGATTACAACCGCCTCACTTTTGCCGCAGATGTCAATAAATTAATGGTGCCGACGCCTTGTCAGGGTAGTGATTGTGATACAGATAATAATGGTATTCCCGATTATAAAGAACAATCTTCGGTAAGCGGTATCTTCTCTTCTTTCGGCGATGCGCCGGAAGGCTTCAGCGAAGAAATGAAAGAACTGATGTATTCGGTTGGCGTGGAATACTGGTACGACAAGCAATTTGCGGTGCGCGCGGGCTACTTCAACGAGCATGTGCAAAAAGGTAACCGCAAGTTTTTCACGGTAGGTTTGGGCTTGAAATACAATATTTTCGGCTTGAATTTCTCTTACTTAATCCCAACCACCAACCAACGCAACCCACTGGACAACACGCTGCGCTTCTCGCTGTTGTTCGACTTTGGCGCGTTTAATGAGTAACGCTGATCTTTGATCGGCGGTAAAAAAAACCGGCAGTTGTGGCACAACTGCCGGTTTTTTTTTATTTAAAAATTTTGCTACGGGCCAATAAGCCGGATTCTGTACCCCTTCCCCGAAGGGTCGGGACTCTATCATTTATCTACTCCTCACCTCACGATCAGGATGTATCTGCCTACCCCTCTTGACTGTCCTTGCGAACAACCAGGCGAGCAACCCG